>JAAXWY010000022.1 GCA_013334745.1 Coriobacteriia bacterium | reverse complement strand
AAGGGCGTGAGGGTTCAAATCCCTCCTCGGACACCATGAATGAACAGCGGCTCTTCCCGAAAGGGGAGGGCCGCTTTCGTCCTCAGTGGCCCGATAGCACTCCGCTGAGAAGCTGCTCGGGTTCTGTAGGTGTGTTGACGCGCCCGACTGCGCTACCATGTGGATACGATCGCTGCGCAGCTCAGGAGGGGCCCTGTCGCACGACATACCCGACACACCTCGTCCCGACGGCTTGGATGACGCGCGCCATAGGGATGCGCTTGATGCGGTTCGCGACGTGGTCGTCATCATGGACCGCGAGGGTCGGCTACTTGATGTCAACCGCGCGGCGGAGTTTCTCTACGGCTATGACCGCAGCGCGTTGCTGGCGTTGAGCGTGCATGACCTGCGAACTCCGGAGGCGAGGACGACCTTCGACTCCCAGTTCGTGGCGGCACTCGCTGGAGGCGTAACGTTCGAGACGACGCACCGACGTCGGGACGGATCGACGTTTCCCGTCGAAGTCAGTGCCAGCCGGTGGGGCTCTGAGGATATGGACTGCGTCATCAGTGTCGTGCGCGACACCACGGCTCGTAAGGAGAGCGAAGAGCTACGCGCGCGTCTCCTGGATCAGCTCTCGCAGGCCAATGCGCGACTTGACGGCGCGCTCACACTGCTTACCAGCGCCGTCGGGCTGTCGGAGCTCCCGCTGCTTCTCGACAGCATCATCAGCGCGCTTGCGCAGGTCATGGGGGCCGACGCGGCTCTCTTCGTTGTACACGAAGGCGACCACTTGGATGTTCGGGCCCAGGTGGGTGCGGAGCACTGGGCACCGGTCGGCACGGTTATACCCGTGGGTGAGGGTTTCGCCGGCAGGGTGGCCGAGGCAGGGGTGCCGCTCTACATCGCCGATATTCGTTCCAACCCCGCGTTCTTGCCGTTGCACGATGCCGGCGGCATCCGTTCGATGTTCGGCGTGCCCGTCTACGCGGATGGCGCACTCTTCGGCGTGCTCGAATGCGCTTGGATGCATGGACGGCCTGTCGATCAGGCTGAGAGCGCGATGATCAAGCTCGCTGCAGACCGTGTGTCACTCGCCATATCCGGTTCGCGTCTGCTGGAGCGCACTCGGCGCAGCGAGCGGCTCAATGCCGCACTCAACGAGGTGAATGCATGCCTTAACGCATCGCTCGAGTTGGATTCGGCGCTCGACGAGGTGTTGTCGATCGCCGCGACGGCGCTCCAGTGTGAAGTCGGGGTCCTCGCTCGAGCGAGTAGAGGAGAGTGGCCGGTCAATCACACCTTCGGCGTGGTTGTCCCCGCAGAGGGCCTCACCTTCGATCGGGAACTGCTCGGCGCTATGTCATCCGACGCGCCCATCGTACTCAGGCCATCGGGGCGGTCCCACGAACGCTGGCTTGCCGAGCAGTTCGACCTTACGGAGGCTATCGTCATACCGGTGCCTGCGCACCGAGCCGTCGGCGGTGCACTGCTGTTCGGCCGAACAGGCCGCCTGAGTGGGTTCGATGCGCAGCAGGCAGATTTCGTCGCTCGGCTCTCTCAGTCGCTGGCGCTCTCGCTCGCGAACGCGGCCCGCTTCGAGGTCGAGCACCACATCGCCGAGACGCTCCAGGAAGCGTTCCTCCTCATGCCGACCGCAATCCGCGGGATCGATTTCGCGCACATGTACCGCTCTGCCACGATGTCGATGCGGGTGGGCGGCGACTTCTTCGACGTGTTCGAGATGCCAGGCGGTCATGTGGGCGTGCTGGTGGGCGACGTTTCGGGCAAGGGTCTGGAGGCGGCAGTCCTTACGTCGATAGTCAAGGACACCATCCGAGCGTACGCCCACGAGACGAACTCGCCTGCCGAGGCCATTGCGCACGCGAACATCGCGCTCTGTGAGGCGGCGAAACTACCGGACTTCGCGAGTGTGTTCTTCGCGGTCATCCAGCCGACCACGGGCGACCTCACGTACTGCAACGCCGGGCATCCACCTGCCGCGGTGATCGACTGCGGCGGCGGCGTGAGGCTTCTGGAGGGCAACTCATCAGTGATCGGCGCCTTCCCCGACCTTCACTATGTCGACTCATCGAGCTCGCTGGCCGCAGATGAGACGCTCTTCCTCTACACGGACGGCGTCACCGAGGCCAGGACCCCGCAGGGCGTCTTCTATGGCGAGGAAGGGCTGCTCGAACTCCTCGGCTCTTCGAACACATGTGGAGTGTCTGAGTTGCCAACGTTGGTGTTCGATGCGGTTCTCAAGTTCAGTGATGGTCGGTTGAGTGATGACATCGCGCTTCTCGCCTGCAGGCTGACCGCACCCGAGTAGGCGCTGCGCTAGACTTGTCCGGTCGTGCGCCGATTGCGGCTGCAAAGAGCATCTTCAGTCCCGTGACCCAAGGAGTCTTGTTGTGACCGTTTCCCGCCGTTCTGCCGAGATCCGGCCATTTGTGGTGATGGACATCGTTGCGCGGGCGAAGGCGCTGGAACTGGAAGGTCGAGACATCGTTCGGCTCGAGATCGGCGATCCTGACTTTCCGACGCCCGACGTGATCACGCGAGCAGCCGAGGACGCTATGGCCACGGGTAGCACGCACTACACCCAGTCGGCCGGCCTGCCGGACTTAAGAGAGGCGCTGCGGGTCCACTACGACACGAAGTACCAGACCGCGGTGGATCCCGAGAACATCGTGGTCACTCAGGGCACGTCGCCGGCGATGCTGCTGATGTTCGGCGCCCTGCTCGACCCCGGTGATGAGGTCATCATGCCGGACCCCTGCTACCCGGCGTATCCCAACTACGTCACCTTTCTCGGCGGAGTGCCGAGACTCATCCGCACTCGGGCGGAGCATGGGTTCCGGTACGACCTTGACGAGGTCAGAGCGGCGATAGGGCCGCGCACCAAGGCCATCATGATCAACTCGCCCGGCAACCCCACCGGTGCGGTGCTCAACGATGCCGACCTGATCGGGCTGGCGAAGATCGCCGAGGAAACCGGCGTCTACATCGCGAGTGACGAGATCTACCACGGACTGGACTTCTGCGGTCCGGACCGCACGATCCTGTCCTACACGGACCGCGCCTTCGTCCTCAACGGATTCTCCAAGACCTACGCGATGACCGGCTGGCGCCTCGGCTACCTCATTGCGCCTCCCGAGTTCGTTCGACCCGCCGAGAAGATCCAGCAGAACTTCTTTCTCGCTGCTAACACCTTCGTGCAGGCTGCAGGCATCGCTGCTCTCACGCAGGCGCAGGCCGACGTCACCCGCATGCGCGAACTCTACGACGAGCGCCGTCGATTCCTCGTCCCTGCGCTCCGGGACGCCGGGCTCACAATAGACTGTGAGCCATGCGGTGCGTTCTACGTGTTCGCGGATGCCCGTGCATGGGGGCAGGACTCGCTTGAGCTGTGTTACCGCCTTCTTGACGAAGCATCGGTCGCCTGTGCGCCGGGCATCGACTTTGGCGCAGGCGGCGAGGGCTTCCTGCGCTTCAGCTATGCGACCGATCTCGATCGCCTGAGTGAAGGAGCCGGTCGACTGGCGGCATGGGCACGGGCGAGCCACTAGCCCACCGCTCGTCGGTGCCGTTCGTCACACGTCACTTCAGGTCCGGCGCCGCTGCGCCGACACTTGCAGTGGAGGGGGCTAGTCGTCACTGTGGGTTCTTGGTTCGCACTTTGCTTACTTCGTGACGACCGGGCAGCGCGTCCACGAGCTTGCCAACGAACGAGGGGACACATCCCACGTGATTGAGCACGAGGTATGGAGCAAGGCCGACATCCACATTCACTCGAATCACAGTGATGGGTTGGCGTCTGTTCCGCAGATCATGGACTACGTTCAGAGCAAGACCGACCTAGGCGTCATCGCAATCACCGATCACAACACACTCGAGGGCGCCCGTTACGCCCGATCCATGGCCGATTACTACGATTTCGACGTGGTCGTCGGCGAGGAGGTCTCGTCGAGACAGGGCCACATCCTCGGTCTGTTCATCGAGGAGGAGGTTCGGCCCGGCATGTCCGCGTCGGACACCGTGCGCGCAATCGAGGAGCAGGGTGGCATCGCGGTGATCGCACACCCCTTCTCGGCGAAGGGAGTGTTCGGCCCGGGTGGACGCAACATGTTCACGGCCGCGGCGAACGAGTGGGCGTTTCATGCGTTTGAGGTGTACAACTCCCTGCCGTTCCTCGTGTGGGCGAACAGCATGGCCGCTAAGACCCTCGCAGGGGGTCGCGGTGTCGCAGCAACGGGCGGCAGCGATGCGCACGTCCTCGAGGCTGTGGGTCGCGGCTACACGCTCTTCCGAGGCGAGTCAGGCGAGGACCTCCGGGCCAGCATTCTCAATCTCGAGACGCGTGCCGAGGCCTCGCGTCAGGGCATGTCGCTCGCATGGCTGTATGCCATGAACATCATGGGCATTCGCCGACAGCAGGCCCTCAACCGGGTGCGCTGCAAAGCCGAGTAGCCATCCCTATCGACCTGCTGCGTCATCCTTGGATGGCACTCCCGCCGCCTTCTCGGCGAGCGTCTCCAGCAGCCCCGAATCGTCGTGCCACGCACTGAGCGACACAACGGATGTGGACTCGTCGATGCGAGCCTGACGGACGGCGAGTGGCAGCTCCAGCATCGTCTCCACGGTGTCGAGTGGGAAGCACGCCGGCATCACAACCAGCCGCTCGCAACCGAGTGCCGCGACGTGCCTCACAGCGCCGGTGACGTCGGGCCCATGCCAGTCAGCCCACGAGAGCTGGACGTTGCTGTCGCTGAGCCCTCGCTCGACCAGCAGCATCCGTATCCGGTTGAGAAACGCGGTCTCCTGCTCGTCGAAGGATCTGCACGAGCCGGCACGCTCTTCGGGCTGGCCGATCCCGACGAGTACGACACCGGTTGCGCCCGGGTCGCTGACGACCGTCATCACGCGGTCGGCAACGAGCGCCGCCACCCGCTCCGAGCCCCAGAGCGGATCTGCGTAGTTGACGCTGACGCCCAGTTCATCGAGTCGCAGTGCGTCGACCCTACGCTTCGCCTCGTCGAGCTCCAGCGAGCCGGCGACCATCACTTCGACGACCTGGATTGAACGGAACCCGCGTTCCACGAGTTTGAGGACGGCGGTCGCGAGGTCTCTTCGCCCTCCGAGCCAGGCCGACTCAACCCGACCGACTCCGTGTGCTGCGAGTGCTTCCGCGAGTCGGTCAGCAAGCCAGTTCAACTGGCGGGCGGCCGGACTTGAGCCGCCAACAGCGCGATAGCGTGCCTTCTGTGCGAAGAACAGGAAGGGGAGTATTGCGACGGAGACGTGCAGAAGGCCCTCTTCGGACAGTCGATCGAGCTCGACGGCGGTCCATCGCTCGTCGTAGACGTCCGGGTCGATAGCACCCACCAAGACGACGGCCGAAGCACCGGGGTCATCCGGGAGCGTCGTGGGTCTGACGAGCCGGCGTGTCTTGGTGGCGAGGCTGGCGAGCAGCGTGGAGGCGAGTGCATAGCCACCGCAGAACGCCGCAGCGCCGAAACCGAGGGCCCATAGGAGTACGTCGAAGCGATCGTATGCCACACTCAACTCGCCGAACGCCCAGCCCGCGAAGGCGAACGCGATGATGGATGCGGCGACGAAGACGGACTCCAGAGAGCGTCGCGCGACGAGGATGGCCACGAAGGCGGCGCCGAAGACGATGGCTGCCGCAACCAGTGTGATCCAATAGGGCGCATTCTGTGTCATGGAGCCTCCCTGCGGGGATGATACTCGTAACGGCAGAGAGACGGTGTCGCTGGTTGACTCAAAATACCCCCATGGGTATACTCTCACCGTATACGCACGACAGGATTCCTCTGGAGGGATGAAAACATGAGCAATGCTATCGACGTCACTGTGGCCGATTGGGAGTCAGTGGTCGCTTCGTCTCCCGTACCGGTTGTCGTTGACTTCTGGGCTCCGTGGTGCGGCCCGTGCCGCATGGTCGGTCCCGAGCTCGACAAGTTGGCAGAGCGTGTTGGTGATGGTGTGAAGTTCGTCAAGGTCAACATCGACGAGAACCAGGAACTGGCGGTTCGGTACGGCGTCATGAGCATCCCAACCATCGCTAAGTTCGTTGGCGGCACGATGGCCGCTCAGGTCGTCGGTGCTCGCGGGGCAGACGCGCTCGGTCGCGATCTCGGCATCGAGGCCTAGTACTCGAGCAAGCGATTGACCGCATTGAAGCGGTGCAATTTGAAGGGCCCCGGTGAGTACGCCGGGGCCCTTCGTTGATGACACGGTAGCGGTGGTCGTCTACTTGACGCAGCTGGAGTACTTCAGGAACACAGCTATTGCCTCGTCGATGACCTCGTCTTTGGTCGCGGCCTCGTCGCTGATGAGGCACGTCTTCATCGAGTGACCGATAATGAGCATGCCGACCTGATTCAAGGCCGACTTAGCGGCCATGATCTGAGTGAGCACCGCTTCACAGTCCTTGTCGGACTCGATCATCGACTGGAGCCCACGAATCTGTCCCTCAAGTCTGCGTAGTCGGTTGAGGAGGCGCTTGCGCTCCGACTCGTTCGGAAGCCCTGAGGCGGTGATGTCACTCATGTCTCGCTCCAACCATAGTGGGTAAGGTATGCTTGAATACCGCGCGAATTATACCCCCTAGGGGTATGTTGCGCAAACCAGGACGAGGGGGACTTGGTGGGTTATCGGCGAGAAATGACCGGAACGGTCCAAGGTGAACGCATCCGCGCGATCAAGCGGACTCTTTGGGTGATCCTGCTGCTGAACTTCGGGGTCGCGTTTGCGAAGCTGTTCGGGGGCATGGCGATCAACTCCGCTGCCATGCAGGCGGACGGCTTCCACTCCATGTTCGACGGCACCAGCAACATCGTCGGTCTGGTGGGGATGGGCTTCGCGGGCAAGCCGGCAGACGCCGATCATCCCTACGGCCATTCGAAGTTCGAGACCTACGCTTCGGCGATCATCGGGGCGATGCTCCTGCTGGCCGCGTGGCGCATCGGCAGCGAGGCCGTAGCGGGTCTCATCCACCCCGCATCGGCACCCGAGGTGAACACGATGTCGTTCGTGGTCATGATCGGCACGCTCACTATCAACTTGGCTGTGACGAGCTGGGAGCGCGTCGTCGGCCGGAAACTGGGAAGCTCGATACTGATTGCCGACGCGTCTCATACGGGCTCCGACGTATTGGTCAGTCTTGGCGTCATCATCAGCCTCGTTCTGGTGAAGATGGGCTATGAGAAGGCCGACCCGATCGTCGCGCTGCTCGTCACCGTCGCAATCGTGTACACGGCATGGGGAGTCTTCAAGCAGGCGAGCGCGACCCTTTCGGACTCCGCTCGTCTGCCGGTGGCCGACCTCTGTGAGGTGGCGCTTGCCGTCCCCGGCGTTCTTGGCTGCCATCACATCCGTACGCGTGGTTCCGAGATGGAAGTGCTTGTCGACCTGCATGTTCAGGTGGACCCGAGCATCTCGGTGGCGTCAGGGCATGACATTGCCGAGAACGTGGAGCGTGCGATTGCCGAGCGGTACGAACAGGTCGTTGACGTCATCGCGCACCTTGAGCCATTCGATGAGTATCAGCAGGCCAAGACCGAACAGGAGACGCGTGGCGAGGCAGGCTGATTTCGACGCCGGCCACCCACATCGGCTGACTGGGTACCTGCTCGCCCTGCTTGCCGCTGCATGCTGGGCCACGGGTGGCCTGATGGCCAAGTGGCTCTTCACCGCTCCTTCGGGAGCGACCGCCGGCTGGCCGGTGGAGCCGCTCGGAATAGCGATCGAGCCCACCGTTCTCTCCGCGGGGCGTGCGCTATCGGCTTTCGTGTTGCTGCTCCTCGTGATGGCGATTGGCCGGCGCGATGAGCTGCGCATCGCATCCCGGGACCTGCCCTTCTTCGCGGTCTTTGGCGTGGCCGGGCTCGCGATGGTCCACTTCACCTACTTCAAGACGATCTCCTTGACCAGCGTCGCAACCGCGATTCTCCTGGAGTATCTGGCGCCGGTGATCGTGATGATCTTTGGCGTTGCTTTCATGGGCCACAGGTTCACGTGGGCACTGCCGGCCGGCGTCGCGCTGTCCGTTGCTGGGAGCGCATTGGTGGTGGGGGCGTTGGGCGGGGAGGGGCTGGTCGTCTCGGTGCGGGGTGTCATGTGGGGGCTGCTGTCGGCGGTGTTCTTCGCCGCCTACTCACTGATGGGGACCTATGCTGCGACGCGGTTCAGCCCCTATACCACGCTGGTCTGGGGGTTGGCGTTCGCGTCGCTCTTCTGGGTCGTGCTGCTCGGACCACGGGCGGTCTTGGGGGTATTTGTGGACCCGCGGACGGCTGCGGCGGTCCTGTTCATGGCGGTGGTAAGCACGATAGTCCCGTTCGCCGCGTTTCTCACCGCGCTGCGCCACATCGCGCCGACCAATGCGACGGTGACGTCGACGGTCGAGCCGTTTCTCGCCGGAATCGGCGCGTTTCTACTCTTCGGCGAGTCGCTGACTGTGGCGCAGATGCTCGGAGGGCTGCTTGTCGTCGCGGCGATCGTCGTGGTTCAGTCATCGGACAAGGCGCTCGCCGTCACGCTTCCTCCACAGGACTAGCACGCGGAATCCGCAGGTAGCGGCGGTATAGGTCTGCGCTGCGGTGGTATACTTTTTGCAGACCCGGCCGCCTCCAGCGCCGGGGTCGAGTTCCGGGGGGAGGCGGATCGTGGAACTCTCACAGCGGCCAGAACTACGGCACAAGGTCACGCTCTCGCCCCAGGTCTACCAGGGTCTGAGTATCCTCGCGATGCCCATCGCCGACCTTCAGCAGCTCATCGAAGTCGAGATGCTCGAGAATCCGGTCCTCGAAGTCGATGAGACCGAGAGTGAGCCTGCGGAGGACGCGGAGCCGGTCGACGAGCGCGATGAAGAACGTTCGTGGGATGAGTGGCTCGAGATGTACGAGGACCTCGACACCGTTGAGCAGACCGCTCCGCGCGATCCCAACGCGGAGACGGCGAACACTGAGGAGTACGTCGGCGGCGTCCAGTCGTTCGACGACTATCTGATCGATCAAGTGGGCCTGCTCGACATACCTGAGTCGGTCGCACGCGCGGCTCGACTGGTCGTAGGGTCGCTGGATGATGACGGATTTTTCACGGGTTCACTCGCGGAGATCGCTGCGCTGGCCGAGGTGAGCGCCGACGACGCGGACCGGGCCCTCAACGCGGTCCAGCAGCTCGATCCGCCCGGCGTCGGTGCCCGGGATCTGGTCGAGGCGCTGTGCCTCCAGCTCGAGTACCTCGGCCTCAACGAGCCTAATCTGTTGAGAATCGTGCGGGAGCACCTCGACGACGTGGCGGCCAATCACTTTCGGAAGGTCGCGCGGGCGCTACACATCGACGAGGATGAGGTACGCAGGCTGGTCGAGATTCTCCGGCAGCTGAATCCCAGGCCGGCCGGAGCGTTCTCGCCGGGTCCGTCCCCGGGGTACATCGTTCCCGATGTAACCATCCGTCGATTCGACGAGGATTGGCTCATCACCTCCAACAACGAGGCGATTCCAACGCTACGCGTGTCGCCGAGATATCGAAGCCTGCTCAAGAGCGGGTCGAACGCCGACGACGAGACTCGCAAGTACCTCAAGGACAAGATCCGTTCGGCTGAGAGCTTCATCAAGAACGTGGATCGCCGTAAGGACACTGTCACTCGAATCACCGAGATCATCCTCGGGGTTCAGGCGGAGTTCTTCGACGACGGGCACGGTCTCTTGCGCCCGCTGCGCCTCGAGGACGTGGCCGTGGAGCTCGGCGTGCACCTTTCGACCGTCTCGCGAGGCGTCACCGGCAAGTACATGGCGACACCCTACGGTCTTTTCGAACTCAAGCACTTCTTCAGCGGAGGCTACCGGACGACGAACGGGATGGACGTCGCAGCGACGAGTATCAAGCAGAGGTTGCGCGAACTTGTCCGTGACGAGAACCCGGACAAGCCGCTCTCTGACCAGCGACTGGCCGAACTCCTATCTGATGAAGGGGTTACAGTCGCACGCCGAACGGTCGCCAAGTACCGTGAGGAGCTTCGTATCGAGCCAAGTTGGGCGAGGCGCCGGCGATGACGCCGGAGCGTCTGGGTCCACCCCACGTGCCGAGGCCGGGCAGCGGTGTGGTCGATGAGGAGCATGAGCGCCTGAACAAGACCCGCGCTATCGTGATCATTGTCGGGGCGCTCGTTGTCATCACGATCTTCAACATCGCCGCACCGCATACTGCGGGCGGGATGTTTCTCCAGCTGGTGTATCGTCGCCTCTACCTGATTCCGATCATCTTGGCCGCGTATACGTTCGGACTCCAGGGCGGCGTGGCCGCCTCACTCGCCGCGTCAATTCCCTTCGTGCTGCACACGCAATTGTCGATCACCGCCGGCGCGGGCATGAGCGTCGACAACTGGCTTGAAGTGGCGACCTTCCTCGTCATCGGCGTGCTGTTCGGCACGATGCGCGACACCGAGGAGCGCAAGGCGCACGACATGCAGGAGCTCCGCGGGCAGCTTGAGGCGGCGTACGCCAAGCTTGAGGATCGCGCGATCCAACTGGTGAACATCCAGGACTACACGGCGTCGATCCTGCGCGCGATCACCTCCGGCGTCGTGACGGTGGGACCCGATGGCTCGGTTGCAACCGCCAATCCCGCCGCGGAGCGCATGCTCGGAATGTCTGAGTTCGAGATGGTGCCGCGACCGATCAGCCTGATGTTCCGGGTTGACGGGGGACTCGCGGCCGATGTCGCCAAGGTGCTTGCGGGTCGGCTTCCGATCGCCATGCGCGAGACGACGGTGGTGACTGCGACCGGCCACGAGGTACACGTGCAAGTCTCGACCTCGAGGATGCGCGCGGTTGGCGGAACGGTGCTTGGTGCGGTCGTCACGCTCGAGGATCAATCAGACATCAAGGCGCTTACCGACCAGCTCATCCGTGCTGACCGACTTGCCGCGATGGGCGAGTTGACCGCCGGAGTAGCACACGAGGTCCGCAACCCACTCGGGGTGATCAGGGCATCAGTGCAGCTACTCGAGGATGCCAAGTGCGATGCCGCCCGTATCGACGAGGCCGCAGAGGTCATCAAGCAGGAGATCGATCGGTTGGATCGGGTGATCAAAGCGCTGTTGGACTTCGGTCGCCCGAGCAAGCCGACCCTTGTGCGTGCGGATGTCAACAGCGTCCTCGAGGATGTCGTGCTGTTCACCTCGCGCTTCGCCGCTCAGGGCAACGTTACGATCGATCAGAATCTCTCACGGGAGCTGCCAACGGTTCTCGGTGACCCCGACCAGCTCAAGCAGGTGTTCCTCAATCTCGTAACCAACGCTGTTCAGGCCATGGCGGGTGATGGGGGTACGATTGTCGTCGAGACACGCGCCGCCAATGAGTACGTCGAAATCATCATTTCGGACACCGGGCCCGGAATCAGCGAGAAGGACCTGCCCAAGGTCTTCGACCCCTTCTTCACGAAGCGGGCGGAGGGCACCGGTCTTGGTCTGACGATCGTGCATCGGATCCTCGACGAGCACGATGGGCACATCGAAGTCGAAAGCGGATCCACAGGCACGACCTTCACGGTCAGCCTGCCGGCCGCACTCAGTGAGTGAAGGGAACGTGATGAGCAAGAAGATCCTCATCGTCGACGATGAGAAGAACATGCGATGGGTGCTCAGCCAGGCGCTCTCGGGTGAGGGCTTCGAGGTCAGCGAAGCGGAGGACGGGAAGGCCGCGCTAGCTGCTGCCGCCGCCGATGAGCCCGACGTGATGGTGCTGGACCACCGCATGCCTGGCAAGGACGGCATGGAGGTTCTGCGCACGCTCCGCTCGAAGGGTGCCCGATTCCCGATCATCATGTTGACCGCTCACGGAAACGTCGCCACCGCGGTGGACGCGATGAAGGCGGGCGCGACCGAGTACCTCACGAAGCCGTTCGATCTTGAGGAACTCCGGATCGCGATCGACAAGGCGCTCACCTTCTCGGAGATGGCTTTGGAGGTCGAGCGCCTCAGGCAGGAAGTGGGCCGTGAGTACGACGTGCAGGGCATCGTCGCGCAGGACCGAGGCATGGCCGAGATTCTCGAGACGGTCCACAAGGTAGCGCCGACTTCGGCGACGGTGATCCTCTACGGGGAGTCCGGCACGGGCAAGGAGCTGATCGCTCGTGCCCTGCACAACCTCTCGACTCGGGCGACCAAGCCGTTCGTCTCGGTCAGCGCGGGGGCGCTCCCCGAGACTCTGCTTGAAAGTGAGCTGTTCGGATACGAAAAGGGTGCCTTCACTGGTGCCATGACGCCTAAGCCCGGTCGGTTCGAGATGGCAAACGGCGGCACCCTCTTCCTCGATGAGATCGGGGATATCAGCCCGGCGACTCAGGTCAAGCTGTTGCGCGTGCTTCAGGAGCGACGCTTCGAGCGGCTCGGTGGTACGCGCAGCATCGAGGTCGACGTTCGGGTCGTCGCCGCGACCAACCGCGACCTTCAGCAACTCATCGCCGATGGCGACTTCCGAGAAGACCTCTTCTACCGACTCAACGTGGTGCCGATCACGCTCCCTCCGTTGCGTCAGAGGCCCGGCGACATCCCGGTCCTCGTCGCTCACTTCCTCGAGAAGTTCAATGCGGAGGCCAAGCGACTCGCCCCCGAAGCTGTGGAGGCTCTCGTGAACTACCAGTGGCCCGGGAATATTCGTGAGCTTGAGAACACGATTGAGCGAATCGTGATTCTGTCGCACGGCGATGAGATTCTACCCTCGGATCTGCCCTCCGAGATTCGAGCCGGGACAACCGGTTCTGCGCGGGGAATCAGTGGGTTCGTGCTGCCCGAGGACGGCGTCGTGCTGGAGGAGGTTGAGCTTGATCTCGTCAGGCAGGCCCTCGATCGCTCGGGAGGGGCGGTGCCTAAGGCGGCGAAGCTTCTCGGGCTGACCGCAAAGACGCTGGAAGCGCGGATGCAACGTTTCGGTCTCTAGGTCCCGATGCATTCAGATTCGTTGATATACGAAATGGCGTAGGGCTTGGCATATACCTTGCAAAACGGTGCGTATTCGCACCGCGCAACGGGAGACGCCATGCAGCGACCGAGTCTGAGAACAGCTTTCGCGCTTGTCGGCGCACTTGTGCTGTTGTCGGGCATCGGGCTGCTTCTGACATCTGTGGCGCGCGACTCGGCGATCTTCTCCGACGCTGTCGGCTGGACGATCCCGCTTGTCGCCGGCGCGAGCGTCGGGTTGCTGTCGTGGCTGCTGCTGGTTGGCGTTGGGGTGCATGAGCCGGAATCGCCCAAGTCGACACGTTGTGTCTCGTGCGGTACCCAGATCTTCGAGGAGTGGCGCCTCTGCCCGTACTGTGGCGGCAGCCAGGAGAGTGTGGCCGTCGATGCGAACAAGCGCGTCGGAGCCGGCGAATCGGCCTCTCGTGTAGCCTGAACGCGTTTGGTGTTCACTCCCACTGCGTCGGCCGCGATCCCTGCGTCATCACGGAGGTTCCGATATGAGCGATCAGACCAGCGAGCTCCTCACTACCGGTATGCACTGTCGTTCCTGTTCGATGATGGTCGACATGACTGTCAGTGAGATTGACGGAGTCACGGCGGTGCAGACCGACCATGCGACAGGGAAGACGATCGTGTCGTTCAATGCGGACATCGTCGATATCCCAACCATAATCGAAGCTATTCGGGGTGCGGGTTACGACGCAGAGCCGGTGGGCTGACTCGGCTCTCGACGCTTGCACCAATATACCCTATGGGGTATATTGGGCGACGACAGATCGCCGAGATTGAGGTGTCGCATTGAACGCTTCGGTTAGTTTCACGGCCGCATTCGCTGCTGGCCTAGTCTCGTTCCTTTCACCTTGCGTTTTGCCGCTGATTCCGGCGTACCTTTCCTTCATGACGGGGTTAAGCAGCGCCGAGCTATCCGAGCGTGGCAATCGGACCGGGAAGGTGATGCTGCCAGCACTCCTGTTCGTGGCCGGGTTCTCGTTGGTCTTTGTAGGGCTGGGAGCATCCGCATCCGTACTCGGACAGTTCATGGCGGAGTATCGCTTCGCGCTGGAGAAGATAGGCGGCGTGCTCGTCATAGCCTTCGGCGTCCTCATGCTCGGCATCATCAAGATTCCCGGGCTGTACGGCGAGGCGAGGCTCGACATGTCGGTCGCCAAGCGGTTCGGGGGTGCTGCTGCCTTCGTGATGGGAATCGCCTTTGCGGCGGGTTGGACTCCGTGTGTCGGCCCCATCCTCGCAGCGATTCTTGGGCTAGCCGGTCAAAGTGGCGACGTCGCGCGCGGGGCCCTGCTGCTGCTGACGTACTCTCTCGGGCTCGGACTGCCGTTTCTTGCCGTGGCGCTGCTCTTCGACCGCGCAACGCCGCTGCTTCGCTGGCTCAATCGGCACGCGCTCACAATCAACCGCGTTGCAGGCGTCTTCCTCGTGATCGTTGGCCTGCTCATCGTCACGGGTCGCCTCGCTGTCCTTGCCACGTGGCTCACGAAGGTGCTGCCTACCGTCGCCCTGTGACGCAAACCGTCAGGTCATGAAGTACCATTAGCCGGCAGTTGCTGTTTCGTCTTGCCGGTTCATTGGGGGACCGAATGGGGGCACGTGCTCGCGCGTCGCGTGGACTTGCAGCTCGCATCGTCCGCGTGACCCTCCTGATAGGCAGCATCACTCTCATCACGGCCGCTGTGGTTGCCGTTGTGAATACCTCACGGTTGGCCTCGGGCAGTATGAACGCTGACAGCCAGGCCTCGATGCAACTCGTCGAGGACACTCTGTTGGCCCGAGTTGCTGCAGCCGGCGTCACGATGTCACAGGTTGCGCAATCCGCGGTCGCAGACGACCGGCCGGGCGCACTCCAGTCGTCGCTGCGCAGTGCGATGAGCTCGGAGACGGGGGTCGTGTCGACCATCGCGGTGCTCGACGAACGTGCAGCCCCGATTGCAGCTGTCCCCTCGACCGCGTCAGCTACGTCGCCCGCGGCAACTGTCGTAGCGGATGCAGCTCTTGCGGGCGTCTCGGGCGCCATCCATCACGATGCTTCGTCCGGAACCGGCTCGCTATGGCTTGTGCAGACGGTTCTGGCTCGGGATGGGCACTCCCGCATCATCCTCGTTGAACTCGATACGACGTTTCTGGGTGACCTCGTCAGGTCTGGCTCCAATCGGATTCGGACGCTCTATCTGCTCCAAGGTAGCCGTGTATTGGCGGCCGGCTCGGATGCGCCTATCGATTTCGCGCAAGCTCGGATAGTGCAGAGTGATACCGGGGCGGGGCGTTTGGTCGCCTCCGATGAAGCCGGCCGCGTCTACTCGGGGTTGTACGATGAGATTGAGGGGATTACCGGAGTCGAGTGGCAGGTTGTCGCGATTTCGCCACGCTTCGCCGCGTCCGCAGGGGCCGCCACGACGCTGTGGCCCACCATGCTCGTTCTGGCCCTGGGTGGTTGCGCATCGCTCGCATTCGCCTGGTATGCAGCCCGGCGGGTCGTCGCTCCGCTGCGCGCGCTTGAGTCTGCAGCTTTGACCGCTGCGACCGGTGCGTATGTGGAGCCGATTGAGGCACTCGGCGACGACGAGACGGGGCGCGTGGCAAAGGCCTTCAACGCCGTCGCGCTCCGCCTCAACGCATTGCACGACCTGTCCAAGCTTCTCGCTAGTTCGTCACAGCTCGACCAGGTGCTCGACGGGATCCTCACGGCAATGGGGCACATGCTTGGTCCTGGTTCGTCGGTCGTGTACCTGCTCGATGAGGGCGGACGGTGGCTCGTGCCCGTTCGTGCCCGCGGTGCCGACATCGCGTTGGCGCCGGCGATCGATTCGTCAAGCGATATGTGGCTTGCGGCGTCTCTCAACGATGCAGGCCCCTCGCTGTTCGTCAGCCGAGGCAGGCGATTGTCCGATGAAGTGCCGGGAATCGTTCGTCACGAATCCGCCGCCATCGTCGCACCCCTGGTTGCGGGACGCATAACCATGGGTGTTGTCGTGATACTGAGTGAGTCCGATTTCGAGGTTACGGATGCTGAGCTGGAGATGGTCAGAACCTTCTCAGCACAGGCGGCGATCGCGGTACACAACTCGCGTCTCTTCGCATTCGAGTCGGAGTCACGGCGCGTTGCCGAGGGTCTGCGAACGGTGGCCGAGCAGCTCGTCCGCCCGGGCGGGTTTGTCGACGCTCTCACCGATGTGGAGCTCTCCGTCGCCGAGCTCTTCGGCGCGGTGCGGGCCGTCTTCGCGATTGTCGACCGCCCCGCGCTCGGGATTCCTTACGCCGCTGACCGTGACCTGGAGGGCGAGGTACTCGGCTTCTCATTGCGGCTGTTGGCTCGCGCCGACGGCCAGAGTCCGATAGTGGTGCGTATTGGAGACGATGGTGCTGCGGATGCGGAGATGGAGCGGCTTTCGGCCCACGAGCTGATCGTCGTTCCGATAGCCCTTGAGTCCGAACATGGAGCCGTCTTGGTCATCGCACTTGGCGAGAAGCGCGCGAATCGGCGGGATCTGGAACTCGCGGACACGGTGGCTAACGAGATCGCGCTTGCGTTCGACAACGCGTACTTCTACGAGCAGGCTCTGACGCGTGCGAACAGTCTGGAGACGGTGTTCCATATCAGCCAAGCCGTGGGTTCGTCGCTTCAGGTGAAGGTGGTGCTCAACCGCGTTCTTGACGTCGTCCAGAAGATCCTTACCGCAGACGCGGTAGCTCTCCAAACGTACGACTCGCGCACTCGTTTGATCACCACCGAGATGGCCAGGGGCCGGGTTTCGGCGTCGGTGATGGATCGCGCGTTCGCTGCCGGGGACGACATCGTTGGCTACGTCTTCGAGTCAGGCGAGCCCGTCGCCCTGCGAGACCTTCACTCAGGGATGGAGGGTGTTGCAGGCGATGCTGTGGCCAACGGACTCCACTCACTGGTTGCGGTGCCGCTGCTCGCTCGCGGACGCTCGATCGGCGTGCTCACGGTGTACTCGACTGAGCCGGATGCTTTCACAGACGATGACGTGAGCTTGCTGCAGACCTTTGCGGCCCAAGCCGCCTTGGCCATCGACACCGCCCGAATGTACAGCCGCGAGCACGAGGTGGCTTCGGTCCTCCAGCGGTCGATCGTGCCCGGCGCGCTGCCGGAGTTCCCGGGGATCGAATCGGCGAGCCTCTACGAGCCGGCTGGGGGTGACGCCGAGATCGGCGGAGACTACTACGACCTCTTCCCCGCACCGGACGAATCGATTTGGCTTGCGATCGCCGATGTGTGCGGCAAGGGGGTCGGTGCGGCCACGAAGACCTCGATGATCAAGTACGCCGTCCGATCGTTTGTCGCAGCAGGGCTACCTGCGGCGAGCGTCATGACCCAGGTCAACAAGATGGTCTCGGAGGGTGGCGGACCCGCTGACATTGTTACGTTGTGGCTTGGTAGGGTCGATCTGGGGTCGCACACTCTGACGTGGGCGAGTGGCGGTCATCCGCCGGGGATGATCAGGCGCGATGATGGCAGCATCGTGCTGCTGGGCGCTACAGGACCGCTCCTGGGGGCCGTCGCGGAGGTCACATACACAGAGGACCTGGTGGAGTTCGGTGTTGGAGATTCCGTGTTGTTGTACACAGACGGCGTAACCGAGGCGCGAACAGGGAATACCTTCTTCGGCGAGCAGCGGGTCCGAGAGGCACTTGCCGATGGCGGTAGTCCGGGCGACATAGTGGATCGGCTCCAGGCTGCGGTTCGCCATTTCGCCCAGAACCGGTTGAGGGACGACGTTGCAGTACTGGCCATTCGGGTTCTAGGGATCGACGATGAACTGGAATCGCAACGGTAGGGAAGTCTGCCTGAGATGACATCATTCGATATCGAGAACGAGCCGAACACACACACCTGCATCGCTCGACTATCCGGCGACGTCGATACGGCGGTCGTTCCTGAGTTGCAGGCCAAACTCGACGCATCAATGGGTGGCGGATGCGTCAATGTGGTGCTGGACCTGTCAGACGTCATCTACGCCGACAGTTCTGCGCTTGGACTACTCGTCTGGCTCGACCACAGGCTGTCGCCCGTTGGCGGTCGGTTGATGCTAGCGGGGGCGAGTCCAGACGTTCAGCGTGTGCTCGAACTGTCAGGGCTTATCGGCGTCGCGAAGTCCATCGGCTCGAGTTCGAGCGTCGCCCAGGCACTCGAGGGGCTGCGATTGCCCGAGAAACCAACACGGGCGCTCTGGGAACACGAGTTCGAGATGCACCCCGATGTGAACGAGCTGGCCGGGATGCGAGAGAGAGTGAGCGAGCTGATCGCTCCACTGGGATTCCAGGAGTCGGCACTGTTCGACATCAAGGTCGCGATGGGCGAGGCGCTGGCCAATGCGGTGCGCCACGGTTCATCCGAGCCCGACGACGCGATGATAGAAGTCGGTGTCTTCGCATACGAGGATCGAGTGATGATCGAGGTCCGGGACTCGGGTGACGGATTCGACGGCACACCGTCGCCCAGTGACGACCTGTACGCACCGGGTGGCCGTGGAATCATGTTCATGCGCGCACTGATGGACCGTGTGGAGTTCACTGAGTCCGTCACGGGAGGGACCTGCGTGCGGCTCATCAAGCACCGCGGTCACAACGGCGTGTGATTGCTGTCCTTGGCCGTTAGTCTGCTGCGGACCGTTCCACTACAATTCGGAACCGCAGGGTTGATATTCGCTCACGTGCTTCCGACACTCGCACACCACAGGGGAAGGCTGCGCAGCCGATGGAGTTCTACGATGCCGTGGCGTCACGAAGAGCTGTGCGGGAGTTCGAGCCCGATCAGGTAGATCGCGCGGCACTGGAACGAGTTGTCGCAGCCGCAGCAAGTGCGCCCTCTAGCCAGAACGAGCAGCCGTGGAGGTTCTACGTCACCACCGGTACCACTCGTGAGGCGCTCGGGCAGGTCATTTCGCAGACCACTTCATATCTGGATGAGTACATCGACGTGCTTGGGGCGGAAGGATACGACCGCGCGGTGCGCTGGTACTCGTCCATGGGAGGCGCGCCGGTGCTGATAGCAGTGGCATGCCCCGATTCCGCGAGCGAGTTTCAGGCGGCGAATCGCCTTGTGTCCGTGGGTGCTGCGATCGACAGCCTCCTTCTTGCCGCCACCGCCGAAGGGCTCGGTGCGTGCCCGATCACATTCTCGTACTGGGTGCGTGACGAGGCGGCGGACCTCCTCGGGATTCCCGAAGGCGACTCGGTCGTCAGTGTGATTGCGATCGGGACACCGGCCCAGAACCTTCCGCCGCGGGTAGGTAAGCGATCCGACGTCGCGGTTTGGTGCGACTGAGGATGCCGCTTAAGGCCATCTGTTTCGATGTTGGGAATACCCTGCTGTATCCGTACCCGAGTGTCCCTCACGTTGTACGCGAAGTCCTCATTGAAGAGGGGCATTGTCATGATGTCGGCGCGATCGACGCGTTGATGCCCCTGGTCGATGCGTACTACGAGGATCGATATCGTAGTGACGACACGTTCTGGACGAACGAGGCCGAGACCTCAGATGTGTGGATTGGGATGTACTCGCTGCTCTGTCGGCGTCTCGGCATCGAAGACGACGCCGAGCGGATTGCAGCGCGTGTGTACGACGAGTTCGGGTGTGCCTCTCGGTGGCGCGCGTACGACGACGTGGCACCGGCCATGGAGCGGCTCGTCTCCCGGGGAGTGCAGGTAGGCATCATCTCGAACTGGGACCGGCGGCTGGCGGGGCTCTTGGATGGGCTTGGTCTGGGTGGCTATCTTTCGACGGTGATCTCATCGGCCGCCGTGGGACTCCATAAGCCTAATCCGAGGATATTCGAGCTGGCGTGCGAGCGGTTAGGGGTCAGTCCGAACGACGCGGCCCACGTTGGCGATCATCACTACGCCGATGTTGTCGGGGCTTCTGCCGTTGGGATGTCGGCGGTTCTGATAGACCGACACGACGGGCCGCGTGAGTATGACGGGCTGTTCTTGCGAACGCTGGATGATCTCGAGCGCGTCTTGGACATGGAGGTATGAGATGAGGCAACGATCCCGGTCGGCTCTCAACTGGGTGCTCCTCGTCGTCGTCGCTGCTGCATGCGTTGCGATCGCCTTCGCTTCGTACCAGCTCGCCGGATTCGCTTGGGATCAGGTTGTCGAGTACCAGAGCCCGTACGTGACGCAACCGGGAGCGCAGGACACGAGCCCCACAGTGGTCTGGGTGCCGCCGGTCCTCGCCTCGCTACCGACGACATCACCTGTCGTTGCCGAGCGCGTCGTGCTGGTGATCGTCGATGGCATGCGTGACGACATCGCACGCACCGGCATGGGCAATCTCAGTCGTCTGAGGACGTATGGGGCCGATGTCTCGCTGACGGTGCCACAGCCGTCATTGAGCTACCCGAACTGGACGACGATACTCACCGGCGCGCCGCAGGATATCAGCGGGGTGACGACCAACTGGTTCGAGGGACGAGTCCCGGTACCGACACTGATGGAGCATGCCGACGTGGCCGGCAAACGGGTGGCGGTCGTGGGTCCAGAGGACTTCGAACAGCTCTACGGGGTGGCCGCGGGTCCGTCGGTCTCCCTGAGGCCGTGGCCGAAGGGCGGCTATCTCACCGGCACACTGGTCGACGATGCGCTTCGCATCGCCAAGGCTCAGGACCCGGAACTGCTCGTGCTGCACGTACCCGATCTCGACGAGGCGGGTCACGAATTCGGTGGGGCGTCGCAGGAGTATCGGGACGTTGCGTATCGGATCGATGTGGATCTTGGTCGGCTGATCGATGGTCTGCAGAGTGACGAGACGGTGTTTGTCGTGGTGGCCGATCACGGGCACATCGACTCTGGTGGACATGGCGGTTGGGAGCCGACCGTCACCACCGTGTCGGGCGTCTTCGCTGGCGCCGGAGTCAAGATGGGTAGCGTGCAGGGGAGGCTCGAGGATGTTGCGCCAACCGTTGCCGCTCTCGGCGGCTTCTCGGCTCCCTCATACTCGGAAGCCGGCCTCTTGCGTGCGGTGGTTGCAACGGAGTCAGCCAGCCTCCTTCGTATGGATGACCGCCGCATCTCTGCTTTCGAGTCGAACTATGTGCGCGTGGTAACAGATGGCATCGGTGCGATTACGGCGACCGGGGTCGCAGCAAGCCCGGCTTCTGACGCGCGGGCGGCGGCTGCTCAGGTTCGCGAGGAACGGCTGGGGCGAGAGCGCAGAGACCGTCTGCCGATGAACGCCGCAGCTTTCGTGCTTGCCCTTGTGGCGATCCTTCTCATCGCTTTCGCGTCGTGGCGGGCGTGTGTGGCCGCCCTCGCGGGTGTCTTCGGATACTACGTCGTGTACAACGTGCTGTTCTTCGGGGTGCACGGCTACAACTGGTCGCTGTCCGCGTTCAACACCGAGACGTTCGTGAAGGCGTTCATGAACGGGAGGATGATCGAAGCCATCATCGCCGGTGTTGCGGCGGCCGCGGTTGCGGGCGTGGTCTATCCGCTCCTTCGCACCGAGCCGAAGGGGTCTCGTCAGCCGGAATACCGCAGCGGCTGGCTCGTACTCGGGCCCGTCACGATTCTCGCGATACAGGCAACGCTCGCTTTGCAGATCGCCTGGTACTCCTGGTGGTACGGCCTGACGATCTCATGGGTTCTGCCCAACTTCATGTGGGCGTTCAAAGCGGACCTCGACATGGTCCAAGTGACCGCGCTGGGCGTTGCCGCCCTGCTCGCGCCGCTCGTAACCTATCTCGTCGGGCGGTATCATCCCAAAGTGCAGAGGGTGAGGGCTGGCGAGGAGGCCGCCGGCTCCAAGACATAGGTCGCCTGCGAACTCCTCGCCAGCCATCACAAGACCTCGGAGGTCCCTATCTATGCCTGCTATCAAGGATCTGCGCGAGTTCATCGCGTTGCTCGAGAAGAACGGCGAGCTCAAGCGCATTGCGGCGCCCGTCGACCCGTACCTCGAGATCTGCGAGGTGACGGATCGCGTCAGCAAGGCCGTCGGCCCGGCACTCGTATTCGAGGCTCCAACCGACCATGAGACCGGCCTTCGCCACAAGATGCCTGTGGCGATCAACCTGATGGGCAGCTACGACCGCATGGCGTGGGCACTCGGTGTCGATGCCGAGACCGGCACGTGGCGTGATCTCGATGCCGTTGCCAAGCGCGTCACCGACATGCTGCCGCTCGACATGCCCGCGAGCATGAAGGGCAAGCTCGACATTCTCGTCAACCTGAAGGACCTCGCTACCGCCGGTCCCAAGGAGATCAAGAAGGCACCGTGTCAGGATGTCGTGCTGCGTGGTGACGACGTCGACCTGGGCGCGCTGCCAGTGCTCACGACCTGGCCCGAGGATGGTGGACCGTTCATCACGCTGCCGCTCGTCGTGACCCAGAATCTCAAGGGCAAGCACAATATCGGGATGTATCGGATGCAGGTGTTCGACGCCAAGACGACGGGCATGCACATCCATCAGCACCACGACGGCGCCTCGAACATGCGCGAGTGGTTCGCTGCCGGTCACGACCGGTTCCCGGTGTCGGTCGCTCTCGGGGGCGATCCGGTGACGATCTTCTCGGCGACGGCACCGTGTCCGCCCATGATCGAGGAGTACCTCTTCAGCGGCATTTTGCGCGGCGAGCCGGTCGAGGTCGTCAAGTCGATCACGAACAACATCATGGTTCCGGCGCATGCCGAGATCATCATCGAGGGCTATGTCGAGAAGGGCGAGACGAAGTGGGAGGGCCCGTTCGGGGACCACACCGGGTACTACTCGCTCGCCGACTTCTTCCCCGTGTTTCACGTCGAGTGCATCACCATGCGCCGAGACGCCATCTACCCAACGACTATCGTCGGCCAGCCGCCCATGGAGGACTGTTACATGGGCAAGGCTACGGAGCGCGTGTTCCTGCCGGCGCTCAAAGCGATCGTCCCTGAACTGGTCGACTACGATCTGCCGCTCGAAGGCGTCTTTCACAACTGCGCGATCTTCCAGATTAAGAAGGAGTACGCGGGGCAGGCCTTCAAGGTCATGAACGCTGCTTGGTCCGTGGGTCAGATGATGTTCACCAAGTACGTGATCGTGGTCGACGAGGACGTCGACTGCCATGACTACTCGCAGGTCGCCTGGCGCTGCTTCAACAACGTCGATCCAAGCCGAGACATCCTCATCTCCAAGGGTCCTCTGGACAAGCTTGACCACTCCAGCAACTTTGAGAGCTTCGGCTACAAGATGGGCATCGACGCCACAAAGCCGCTTCCCAACGAGGGTCATGACCGCGAGTGGCCCGACGCGATGATCATGTCTCCCGAGGTCAAGTCGCGTGTCGATGCCATGTGGAATGAGCTCGGTCTGTGAGTTCTCCCGTCGCCGATAAGCCCGGAAAGGTCAGGACCTTTGCCGAGCTGGTGAAGTTCGAGCACTCGATCTTCGCTCTGCCGTACGCCTTCATCGGCGCCATCTACGGCGCAGGGGTGGTTGCGTCACTGGGCGCGCCGGGCTACGAGGCCTTCCGCGCGTCGAACTCCGCGCTGCTCAACCCGTGGGTCGCTGCTGGGGGGTGGCCGACGCCGATGGCGCTCTTCTGGGTCACCGTTGCGATGGTGGGTGCCCGCAGCTTCGCATTCGCCGTCAACCGCGCGGTCGACGCCGAGATCGACGCCCGCAACCCACGCACGGCATCCCGCCCGATTCCGGCTGGCACGATCAAGCGCTGGGAGCTCTGGATCTTCTCGGCGGTGGTGCTGGTGGCCTACGTCTTCGCTTGCTTCCAGCTCGCGCCGGTCACGCACTGGCTGTGGCCGATCCCGCTGGCGTTCTTCGTGGTGTACCCGTACCTGAAGCGGTTCACGTGGTTCTGCCACTTCTGGCTGGGCATCTGCCTCGGCTTGGGCGTCACCGGTGGGTGGGCGGCGGTGGGCGCCCCACTGTCTCATCCGGCCCCTTGGGTGCTTGGCGGTGCGGTGGCGATCTGGACCGCCGGCTTCGACATCATCTACGCGACGCAGGACTACGACTGCGACGTTCGCGACGGCGTGCACTCGGTACCGGCAGACTTCGGCATCGCGACGGGGTTGGCAGTCACGCGTCTGTGTCATGTCGCGACCGTCGTGTTGTTCGGGCTCGGCGGGTACCTGCTCGGCGCCGGATGGGCGTACTATGCAGGGGTCGTGATCGCGGCGGGCCTGTTGTGGTACGAGAACGCGATCATATCGGCGGATGACATGTCGCGAGTGAACGCCGCATTCTTCAACGTAAACGGATTGGTCGCCGTCGTCGTGCTCGTAGGCGCGATCGGCGACCGTCTTGTCGGCTAGGGGAGGAAGACCCATGGGTGTGTGCACGGTCGTGGTGACCGGTGCGTCGGGCAGTGTGTACGGGATGCGTCTCATCGAGCAGCTCGTGCTCGCGGGTCACGAGGTCAGTGTGGTGTTCACTGATGCGGGGCGGGAGGTTGCGGCCTTCGAGCTTGGTTTCCAGTTGCCGCTCGATGACGCGGGGGTCGCAGCGGTGTCGCTGGCGACGTTCCTCGAACTGCCGTCTGCCGAGAGGCTTCGCGTCGCCTACCCAGGTGACCTGTTCGACCCGATCGCGAGCGGCTCGTATCGCACTGACGCCATGGTCGTGTGCCCGTGTTCGATGGGGTTCGCCGCGTCGGTTGCTGCCGGCCTGGCGAGCGACCTGCCCGAGCGCGCCGCCGACGTCATGCTGAAGGAGCGCCGCCCGCTGGTTCTCGTACCGCGGGAGACTCCGATGTCACTCATCCACCTGCGGAACCTCACCGCGTGTGCAGAGGCCGGCGCCATCATCGTGCCTGCCGCGCCGGCATTCTACGCGAAGCCGGAGTCGATCGATGACCTGGTCGGGTTCGTCGTGGGCAAGGTTCTGGACGTGCTGGATGTCGACCACGACCTGTTCAAGAGATGGGGAAGCCGATGAGCGAGGCGCCTGAGTCCGTGGTCGAGTCCGTGCGAGAGAACGACCCGAGAGGCAAGAGCAACGCGTTTGTGGGACGAGTCGCAAGCTTCACGCGGTTCTTCATCCTGATTCCGATCACAGGGCTCGCCATCGCGGCAGTCGTGATGACGGCCGTAGCCGTCCTCGACGTGTTCAAGCTCACCATGGAAGCCATCACTCACCACGCGTCGATGACGACACTCATCGTCGGGTTCATCGAAGTTGCCGACGTGTTCTTGCTCTCGGTGGTGCTCTACATCATGGGCGTCGGCCTGTACGAACTCTTCATCGACGACAACCTACCCCTGCCGAGTTGGCTCGTGATCCACAACCTTGAAGACCTCAAGGAGAAGCTCGTGGGTGTGGTCATCGTTGTGCTCGCGGTGTTCTTCCTAGGCCGTGTGATCGAGTCCGACTCGGCAATCGATGTGCTGTACCTCGGTGGTGGCATCGCGCTCATCATCGCTGCGCTCAGCTACTTCGCCAGCCGTGTGCTTGAGGGCCACAAGAAGTAGATGTGGGTCCGCGCTTGACGCGTCCGCGCGCGCAGGCGCACACTTGTTCGCGTAGGGTCTCCAGTCGTACCACAGTCGCAGTCATAGTCGCAGCATAAGGAGCAGTCATGACCCTCTCGCAGGCGCGTAAGCGCTTCCCACTCGTACCCGCCGAGATTGTGAAGTGGGCGGTCGAGAACATCCCTGACCAGCGCGACATCGAGCGTGGATTGTCGCGCCTCGAGCAGGCCAAGCGGATTCAGATCAAGTATTCCGCGTAGGCAGCGCTAGTCTGACACCGGGCCGCTCGGCCGCTTGCGCCGCAGGCTTGGGATCGTCGGACGCCGGGCACCGGGTAGTCGCGAATTGTCGAGCAACGCGATGCGCGGAATGATCCGATGCGGCTCGTAGAACTCGATGTCTCGCTCATAGTGGCGTTCGAGCTTCTCGGCCTGGCGTTGTATCGAGAACTCATTCGCACGAGCGGCTGCCGATTGAGAGTAGCCCGCTCGTCGCTCCTCATCGCCGAGGAGGGCGTCGAAGCCCCTGGCGAGGTCCTCGGGCCGACCTGGCACGATCAGCCCGTTGATGCCGTCCTGGACGAAGTCCTCGACGGCTCTGTCGCTCGCGGCGACCACGGGTAGGCCCGCCGCCATCGCCTCGCCGACCACGAGCCCCTGCGTCTCGCTCGTCGAGGCAAACGCAAAGATGTGCGCGAGGTGGTAGGCCGCCACGGTGTCGGCGCCTTCCAGATAGCCGGCGAAGACGACCCGGTCGCGCAGCGACAGCTCGGTCACGAGGGACTCAAGTTCCTTGCGATGAGGGCCGTCGCCGCATATCACGAGCTTCGCATCCTCGCACCGACAGTGCCAGAAGGCTCGTATGAGCGCTTCGACGTTTTTCTCTCGGCCCAGGCGGCCCATGAACAACGCGACACGCTCGTTGGGCTTGATGCGCAGGTGATCACGCATCGCATCGATTCTCGGCTGATCTACGTGCGCGTACTTTGCAACGTCCACACCGGTCGCGAGAATCTCGATGGTTCCCTTGACGCCCCAGTCGCGCAGATAGTCCTCAACCTTCGAGGACGGCGCAACGATTGAGTCGCAGGCGTCGCAGTACTCCCTCGAGAGGCGCTCGGCGAGCTTCTTGGTGAGCACCGTCTCCCACACGTAATGCACGTACTCCGGGTAGAGGGTGTGATACGTGTGGACGTAGGGGATCTTGTGGCGACGGGCGACGCGCAGTCCGAACAAGCCGATCGCGAAGGGATCGTGGGCGTGGACGACATCGAGCTCGACTGAGTCGAGCAGCCGCACAGCGTCAAGCGACACAGGTGCTGCGACGCGCATCTCAGGCTGGAAGACAAAGGGCACCGAGCGAAACCGTACGGTGTCGTCGGCATCGTCGGGGGTGTCCGGGGTCGGTGCGAACACGAAGACTTCGTGCCCGCGCGCCTCGAGCGCCGACTTGAACAGGCGTATCGAGGTGACGACGCCGTTGATCTGAGGCGTGTAGGTGTCAGTGAAGAAGCCGATCCTCATGCCCGCGCGATACCTCCGCAGTGTGTGGGGCGACGAATCAGTCGCTTCGCGTAGTGTATCAGCCGCGATCGAGTCAGCCGGTTGCCTGCGTCTGCCGCGAAAACACGAACGGCGGGACCGGATTGGTCGCCGCCGTACGAGATTCCGCCTGTCGGCGGGAGGTGTCTTGGAGGCGACGCCCGGATTCGAACCGGGGATAAAGGCTTTGCAGGCCTCTGCCTTACCACTTGGCCACGTCGCCGTGTGTGGCGCTTGGAAGCGCCGTATCAAGTAACGAAGGCCGGCCGTTCAGGCCCGAATTCGGAACCTTCTGACCAGCCTTCGGCGGGATCGATGGAGCGGACGACGGGATTCGAACCCGCGACCCCAACCTTGGCAAGGTTGTGCTCTACCAGCTGAGCCACGTCCGCGCGCTCGGCTAGTCTAGCGAGAGGTTGCGGTTGGTGCAAGGGTCAATGTGTGCGCCACACCCCACACCGAGATTGGGGGTTCCCATCGGCGGTAGCTTTGCTAAACTATCGTTCGCTGCCTTCGAGGAGGTGGCACAGATGGGCGATTAGCTCAGGGGGAGAGCACTTCCTTGACACGGAAGGGGTCAGAGGTTCAAATCCTCTATCGCCCACCATTTGTAATTGAAGGCCCCTTCGGGATTCCCGAGGGGGTCTTTTCGTCTGCTCATCACGTACACGACGACGTCGCGCTCTCTCTGGGCATATACAACTTGCAGATCGGTCGCTCCATGAGCGACCAGGATCGTATGGGTAGGAGGAGCCACCATGCCGGGTGGTGGAAACACCGACAGCTTCACTCAGTCGCGTCCGACGGCATCGGACCGATGTAATGGTTCCTTCGATCACTCCAATCCGAGTGACACCTCGCGCCTGGAGCGCACACGCAGGCGGATCGTGCTCGTTTTCTCGAGTGCAACCGCGGTGCTGGGGTTGGTTGCACTTCCGCTCTTCGTATACGACGTCTTCGGGCTCGGTACCCCCGACGCCCTCGAAGGCCTGCGTTGGATGGTCATCGTCGGGGCGACTCTCCAAGCATCGGTGTTCATCGCAGTGCGTCTCGGCGCACGCGTCGAAGCGGGCGCTGCGGTCACCGTAGCCGTTCAGGTCGGCAGCGCTGCGTGCGCGGCCGTCCTTCTGGTTGGCAGCTCAACCCTCGCGATGGCTGCACTGATGTTCTTGCCGGTTGCCATGATGCTGGCCAGTGCAGTGCTGTCGCGCAGGGGAGTGCAGTTCGCCGGAGCGCTGATAACGGCGGTGGTGCTCGCCATCGGAGCGTATCTCTACCAGTACCACGGACTCCTGATTGTGTTTCCTCCGCTTCTGGTTCTCGTATCCGGTGGCTTCATCGCGTTCTTCACGGCGGACACGGCGCGTGAGCTCGATGCGAGCGATAGCCGGCATCGAAGGGAGTCGGCGCGGCTGGCGATCGAGGCCAGCACAGATCCGTTGACCGGCCTTCTCAATCGCCGAGGGTTCGTGTTGGCGGCATCGACTGAGCTCGCGGCGGCTCGGAGAGAGGGCTCCGCGATGAATCTGGCGTACCTCGATGTCGACGGGCTCAAGCGCGTCAACGACCGACTCGGGCACGCGGCCGGCGACGACCTGCTCTGCGGTGTGGCGGAACTCCTGCGGGCGGGCCTGAGGTCCGCGGACATGATCGCGCGTGTCGGCGGAGACGAGTTCGCCGTTCTCGCTTGGCAAACTGCCGATGAGGATGCGGACCGATTCTCGCAGCGCCTCGCATCGTCGTTGCGAGCACTGAGGGACGTACGCGGCGCTGCAGTGCGGGTGAGCCTCGGCGTGGTTCATGTCCCGGTGGGGGATGCGAGGGAGTTCCAGGAGCTGGTGGCCGAGGCGGATACGCTCATGTACCGCGACAAAGATCGCGGAAGGCGTGCCTCGGCGCTGGACCTTTCAACCGCACACTCGTAGAAGGCTGCTGCCTACTGGGTTACCTCAGCGGTCGCGCTCGGGTCAAGCGGGTTCGTGCGCACCGCAAGTGAGAACAGGTACGGGTACTGCGACTGCAGATGCCGCACGTACTCGAGCCACTCTTCGAGCAGCAGTAGGTACACCCGCCTCACGTCGCCCGTTATGTGGGCCCGATCGGCCGGCGGAATGTCCTCGAGCGACTCACGGACCGAGAGTTCCTCGGCGAGGTGCGTGACGGCCCAGAGCAGTTCGCTGAACTCCTCGTGTTCGAGCAGCGCCTGATTGCCGAGTAGTCCCAGCACGAACCGCTTGTCGGCTTCGAGGATGACCTTGAGCTCGTGAAGATCGCACGCCGAGATGTCGATGTGCGCATGGTGCGCGCGAAGCGCGGTCCTCGCTGCGACGTAGTCGGCAGGTTTCCACGACTGTGTAGGCATCAGGCGGGTGCGAATCTCATCGAGTGCGGTATCTGCGACGACGATGCGGTCGAGGAGTCGATTGCCGAGCTCACTGAAGAACGCGCCGATGACCATGTTGAGCTTGCGCCGCATGGCTTGACGCTCGCGGTTGCGCAGCAGCCGGTCGATCACGAGCGTCACGATCGCAACCTGCAAGAAGAGGAAGGCGATGTCGCCGATGAGGAATCGCCACATCTCGTTGTGCAAGGACTGCGAGGGGAACAGACCCCAGCGCACCGCATACAGCACGCAACCGAGCGCGAGCAGCACCGCGAATAGGGCGATCTCAGAACGACGGGAGTTCAACAGCGGCCTTCCGATGTAGGATATTGCAACGACAGGATACCGCGAGTGACTGAAAGCACCCGATGGGAGCCACTGTGAACGCAGCGAAACGGTCCACACGACTTGTCGCATATCTCGGTGCCGTTGCGATGGCGGTCGTCCTGACCGGGTGCGCCCCGGCAGATCCTTCCTCGCCGGGGAGCCTTGATGGCAAGACCCTCGTCAACCAAGAGTGCGGTCGCTGCCACCCGCTCGAGCGTGTGAAGACCGCAAAGAAGGACCGTTCCGCATGGACCGCGACGGTGGGTCGTATGCGCAGTAACGGCCTCGACGTCACCAACGAGCAGGCCGCAGCGATCGTGGACTACCTCACTACGCGTGATGGTGGTCAGTAGGCGCTAGCGTCTCGCTCGGGCGTAGGGGGAGTCGGCCGGCAGCAGGAGCGTGGCAGCCTGCGGGAGTACTCGCGCGGTGAACGGTGTGAACGCATCCACGACCTCACCGTCGTACTGCATCCGAAGCGTCGGCTCAGCACTCACGCTCACCGTTCGCGCCGAGTAGACGTCGACGCCCGGTATCGCGTCACGACCCCCGGCACGATCGAAGATGCCCGCTGCGACTGCCGGCACAAGCTCGGCGATGTTGCGCGATCGGATCACGGCCACGTCGAACACGCCGTCGCGTGGATCAGCGCCCCGGGCGACCTCGATGTCAAACTGCATGCGCCCGAAGTTCACCACGAGGACGGCCATTCCGTCGGTCTCGATGTGCTCACCGTCGAGATCGATGGTGAAGTGCGAGATCGTCGGCGTCGGGTTAGCGAGTGCGCCGAGCAGATACGCTGCCGCACCCATGCTCGCCTTCATCGGACCCGCAGCGTCGACCACCGATGCGTCGTAGCCGGCACCGGCCATGATCGCGAAGCCCACACACGAGTTTGGCCGATGTTCGAGGTCGGGCGATTCGATCTCTCCGAGGTCGAACCGGACCGCGACTCCGGCGACGGTCGCCTCGGCAAGCGCCCGCGGCTCGAGGTGAATGCCGAGGTTGAGCGCGAGCAGGTTGGCGGTACCGGCCGGGTAGGGGAGTACGGGCACACCGGTGTTTCGCAAGGCGTAGCAGATAGCGGACACCGTGCCGTCCCCGCCTACTGCCACAACGACGTCAAACTCCTCCGCATCCGCCAGTGCGTCTTCGAGCGGTCGTTCGTTGTCGAAGTAGCGCAAAGCGACCTCAACGCGGTAGGCCCCAAGCGAGCGCAGGTAGTCATACAGGTTCGCATCGCTGCCGCCAGCGCGGGTGTTCACGATCACGAGCGTTCGCACGGTGCGATTCCGCCTTCCAACCCACAGACGATGATTCACTTAAGGAGTATTGATGGTACCCTTATCGAGGGTAGCCCGACCAACCGAATCGCTGCGGCGTCGGCGATCCTTCGCTTTTGTGTGGCTGGAAGGAGCCCCTGTTCCGTGTACGTCACCGATACGGCCTCGTTGCGTGAGCTAGTTGCCGAGTTGCGCACCGCGCAGGTCGTGGCTGTCGATACCGAGTTCATGCGTGAGCGGACCTACTTCGCTCGGCTGTGCCTCATCCAGCTCGGTTCCGAGTCCATTCAAGCGATTGTCGATCCGCTTGCGTGTGAGGACCTCTCGCCCCTGCGCGATCTCATCGCCGATCCTGATGTGGTCAAGGTCTTCCACGCGGGCATACAGGACCTCGAGATCTTCCACAACCTGTTTGGCACCGCCACCGCGCCCGTGTTCGACACCCAGGTCGCAGCGACGCTCGCGGGATTCCCTCAGCAGGTCGGTTACGGCGCGCTCGTGAAGGAACTACTCGGCGTGTCGTTGGACAAGGGTGACACCTACACCGACTGGTCGAGGCGTCCGCTCTCAGACACCCAGGTCGAATACGCACTCAATGATGTGCGGTACCTTCCCGAGATACATCGTCGGCTGACCGAGACGCTCGAGCGCGAGGGCCGCGTACCCTGGCTCCAGGCAGACTTCGCACGACTGGAGAACCCGGCCACCTACACCGCGGTGCCGCTTGAGCAGTGGCGGCGGGTCAAGCGGATATCCTCGCTGAACCGTCGTCAACTTGCGGTCGCTCGCGAGGTCGCGGCGTGGCGCGAGATCGAGGCGCAGCGGCGTGACGTCCCGAAGCGATGGGTGCTCGGTGACGAAAGCATCGTGGAAATCGCTCGTCGGTCGCCGACCACGGCGGCTGACGTCGGAGCGGTCCGCGGTGTCGCCGATAAGGCCGGCAAGTCGTCTCAGCGTGGAATCGCCGAAGCGGTCGTGCGCGCGCTCGCCGTACCCGATGGCGAGCTACCTTCGCTCGAGAAGCGGCGCCGGCCGCAAGGCGACATCGATGCCGCGGTTGACCTGATGGTGTCCGTGGTGCGGCTCCGGGCAAGGCATCATGGCGTCGCGATGCCGCTGCTGGCGGCGCGCGATGACCTCGAGCGTCTGGCGGCAGGCGAACGGGAGGCAAACCCTTTGCTTGAGGGGTGGCGCAAGAAGATGATCGGGGACGAGCTGGTACGGCTGCTCGACGGCGAGCTGTGCTTGAGCTTGGCCGAGTCTGCACTGGTGATCGAGGAAAGGCAGCGTGTCGATCAGCCCGACAGCTGACGGTACGTGGTGGATGAGAGGAGACGCCGTGTACTTCTACGGCTTTGACAGCGTGTGGCTTGTGCTCATGATCGTGTCCATCGGTCTCGGTCTTGGGACTCAGGCCTACATCAATTCGACCTATCGGAAGTGGAGCCGCGTCCCTCTGCCGCAGGGCATCACCGGTGCTGAGGTCGCACAGAGAGTCCTTCAGAACGGCGGGGTCGCCGGGTCCGGTGCGGTAGTCACCACAGCCGGGGCGCACCAGGGTGTTCGCATTCAGGCGATCGGTGGCAGCCTCACAGACCACTACGACCCTCGGAACAAGACACTCAACCTCTCCGAAGGCGTCTACGGCGGCTCGAGTGTTGCGGCCGCCGGGGTGGCAGCCCACGAGGCGGGTCACGCCATTCAGGACTCAACCGGGTACTTCTGGGGCAAAGTTCGCGCCTTCATCGTGCCGGCAGCGTCATTTGGATCGCAGGCGGCCTGGGTCCTCATCCTCATCGGGGCATTCCTTGGTGCCGCATCGGGTATCGGGCAGTCCATCATCTTGCTCGGTATCGCGTTTTACGCGTGCGCGGTCTTGTTCCAACTCGTGACGCTGCCGGTCGAACTCAACGCATCGCGCCGGGCACTCGCATCACTTGAGGCAACAGGCGTTCTGGCCGGCGAGCAGCTCGGTGGGGCACGCCAGGTGCTCACAGCTGCTGCGCTCACCTACGTGGCTGCGGCGCTCGTTGCCGTCATGCAGCTGCTCTACCTTCTCGGCTTCCTGCGCCGAGACTGATCAAGACACGAGATTAGAGCGTGAAGGGCCGCCATGTCGCGGCCCTTCGTGCGTCGGATGCATGTCAGTCGTGGCTGGTAGAATGGGCCAACGACGAGGGGGGACCGTGACCGAGCAGCGTGCGCTGACCGTAACCGAGGCCATGAACTGCGCAAAGGGTGCGCTCGAAGGCGTCCGAGTGCGTGTAATCGGGGAGGTCTCCGAGTTCAATGACAAGCCGGGCTACAAGGCGGCGTACTTCACCATCTCAGATGGTTCTGCCGCGATGCCGTGCCTCATGTGGCGCGACTCGTACGCTGCGAGCGGCGTAGAGCTCCGCTGCGGGATGCTGGTCGAGATGGCCGGGCAGTTCTCGGCGTACGTCGCCAAAGGACGCATGCAGTTCACGGTGCGCAGCCTGTCGCTTGCGGGCGAAGGAATGCTGAGGCAGCGCGTCGCAGAGCTCGCGCGGCGACTTGAGGCTGAAGGTCTCATGCGGCCCGAGCGCAAGCGCACGCTGCCGCGATACCCCGAGCGAATCGCGGTGGTCACGTCTCCGCGCGGAAAGGCCGTGCATGACGTGCTGCGCACGCTGCGCCGCCGCTATCCGCTGGCGGAGCTGTTGGTTGCCGGCGTGCCCGTTGAAGGCGAGGGCGCGCCTGCTGCCATCGTGGGCGGGATCGAGGCGGCGGGTGCCAGTGGTGCAGAGGTGGTGTTGCTGGTGCGCGGGGGCGGTTCCTACGAGGACCTGATGCCGTTCAACGCCGAAGCGGTCGCTCGAGCCGTCGTCGCCTGCCCGGTGCCCGTGGTCACTGGTATCGGGCACGAGCCTGATACCTCGATCGCCGACATGGTCGCTGACTTGCGCGCATCCACTCCCACCGCAGCAGCGGAGGCCGTGGCGCCCGCGCTTTCCGAGTTGCACTCGATCCTCACTCGTGAGCGACGTGGACTCGCCGGCGCTCTGCAAGGGTTGGTTCGTGACACCGCACAGCGAGTGAAGCGGCTCGCGGAGCGCCCGGTGCTGCGTGACCCGCATGCGGTCCTCGGCCCGGCGACCCAGCGTATCGACTTCGCTGCCATGCGGTTGTCGCGGGCATTGCCGGAGCGGCTCTCACGAGACACCCAGCGGGTCGAGTACCTGCGGGGACGCGTCGTGCGTGCGGCGCCGAGAATCACCGAGCGGCATGGGGCGCGCATCGGCACCATCGCCGGGCGCCTGAACAATCTATCGCCGCTCACGATTCTGTCGCGGGGGTACTCGGCGACCTTTACGGGCGACGGGTCCGAAGTGGTCAAGTCCATCGGGCAGGTCGGAGTGGGGGACGGCATCGAAGTGCATGTCAGTGACGGCACGATACTCGCCAACGTCTCAGGGAAGAGGGAGAAGACTCCATGAGTGATTCCACAAACGCCAGTCCGCAGGATCTGACGTTCGGCGAGGCCATCGCCGAGCTCGACCAGGTGGTTGCAGCACTCGAAGGAGGGACGCTCGAGCTCGAGGAGAGTCTCGCCAGGTACGAGAGGGGCGTCGCACTGCTGCGCGCCTTGCAGGCAAAGCTCGCTGACGCCCAGCAGAAGGTGACCATGCTCGTGGGCGAGCTCGAGGATGAGAAGCCGGAAGACAGCTCGGCCGCAGATTCCGCCGCAGGTGCGGCATCCGATGGCGAAGTGACTGAGATCCCGTTCTAGTCGCACCGCACCATGAGAGTCTGGAGAGGTTGACCCATGGAAGACTGCATCTTCTGCAAGATTGTGCGAGGCGAGATTCCCGCGTCGATCGTGTACGAAGACGACTCGGTGCTCGCATTCGATGACCTGTCGCCGCAGGCACCTGTACACACACTCATCATCCCTAAGCGGCATTACGCCTCACTGAGCGACGATATCTCGGCAGAGGACCTAGCGGGCGTGTTCGGCGCGGTCCAGCATGTGGCGCGTTTGAAGGGCGTGGGTGCGAGCGGCTACCGCATCATCGTCAACAGCGGTCAGGATGCGAATCAGACCGTCGGACACTTACACGTTCACGTGCTCGGGGGCCGTCCGATGGCCCACGGCATGGTCGTCTTCGCGGCCGAATAGGAGCGAACAGTGCCCACACGCGTTCCGGTGACGTTCCTGCCGGCCGATGCCACCGCATGGGTCGAGCCCGGCACGACGCTGATCGAGGCGTCACGGCGAGCCGGGGTGCTCATTGCGGCTCCGTGTGGCGGTCGTGGTGTGTGTGGCTCGTGTGGCGTCCGTGTTGTGCTCGGCGAGCTTGCGCCACCTGACGAGTCCGAGCAGATGGCACTATCTCATGCACGCGGCGGCATCCGGCTTGCCTGCCGAGCCGCAATCGCCGGCCCGGTCACGGTGACGCCTCTGATTCTGGAAGCGAATGCGGCCGTGCAAGCGCTTGGGGCAGGCGCCGACACCGTTGCGGCAGGAGTCGACCTCGGGACGACCACTATCGCTGCGATGCTGGTGGACGCCGACACGGGACGGGAACTCGCGCGGGCCAGTGTGGCCAACCCGCAGTCGACCTACGGTGCAGACGTCCTGTCGCGGCTCGGGGCATCCATCGACGGCGAGCGCGAGGCGCTGCAGGCTGCCGCCATTCAGGGCGTCGCCTCGGCGATCGCCGGCGCAGCCGGCGCCGCGAAGGTGGATCCGGCCGCGATACGCTCGGTCGCCATCGCGGGCAACAGTGCCATGGCGGTTCTACTCGAGGGCGCCGACCCATCGAAACTTGCGGTCCACCCCTTCCAGCCGCCGGTCCTGTCGGCCCACTTGGACGTGCGGGGAGCGTTGGCGCCTGAGATCGCAGCCGATGCCCGCGTTTCTGTTCTGCCGCCAATCGCAGGCTTCGTGGGCGGTGACTCGCTCGCTGGCCTGCTCGTCGGCGGGATGATCCAGGTGCAAGCTCCGACACTGCTCGTGGACTTCGGCACAAATGCCGAAATTCTGCTCGCAGGCGTGGGCTCACTTGTCGTGGCGTCTGCGGCGGCCGGCCCGGCATTCGAGGGAGTCGGCATCTCATGTGGCGGTCCGGCGGCGTCGGGTGGTGTCTCGAGCGTCAGGCTCCATGAGGACGGAGTCTTGGAGTTCGCCGTGATCGGGGGCGGAGCCCCCGAATGGCTCACCGGCTCGGGGCTGCTATCGCTGGTGGCGGAGTTGCGCCGCGTGGGGCACATCGATTCGGGCGGCGCGTTGCTGGCGCCTGGCCCGTTGGCGGACTCCTTTTCCGTGGACGCTGCGGGGGTGAAGGGGATTCGTCTCGATGCGACCGGGGGCCTGTTACTCACTCAACTGGACGTGCGTGCACTCCAGCTTGCGAAGGCTGCAGTCCGCGTGGGGATCGACTCGGTTCTTGAGGTTGCAGGCATTCGCGCGCGAGACCTTGAGAGCGTCCAGATAGCAGGAGCGTTCGGGGCCGCAATCGAGCCGTCTTGCCTGACCGCATTGGGAATCGTCCCTGCGCTCGTAGGCGACCGAGTCCGACACGTTGGTAACGCATCGCTTGAGGGTGCGGCGCTGGTAGCGCTCGATCCGTCCCTTGAGGCACTAGCGTTGGAGTCGGCGCGCAGAGCGCGACACGTCAATCTAGCGAGCTCATCAGGATTCGCGGCCGCGCTCATGCAAGCGACGGAGTTCGCACCGTACGGCTGACGTTGGTCGTGCGTCGGTGGAATCTACCCCGAGATAGCCGGAAGCCCCGGCCTTCGGGCCGAGGCTTCCTTAATCCTTCCCCCGGTGTTACCCCTGAGTCCTCTTTGGGGTCGGGCGGTCTGCCTGGGAACCGCCATATTGCGATGCCGGTCGCAAAGACCCCTTGCCGGTTTGCCGTCCGGATTCTCCGGTTAACGGCGGTGTTACGGGGAAGGGAAACTGTATTGGGGCAACTGTACACCGAACCT
>JAAXWY010000021.1 GCA_013334745.1 Coriobacteriia bacterium | reverse complement strand
CGATCTCGCAGGCGACTTCAAAGTCGCCTGCGATGGTGAACGTCTCCCCGCGCGAGGCTGACCCGTACGGGTAGTGCCACGCCGCAACGGTCGCCTCGTCCGACGAGTCACCCGGCAGTGCTGCAAGCGAGTACTGCCCCGCAGCCACGCCGGTCATCTCGTACTCACCGTCCGTACCGATCTGCACCCACTTCGGTGCCCCCCGGTCGTCACCCGAGCGCAACTGCACGTAGCCCGAGAGGCCCGAGCCATCCGGCGCGTGAATCGCGCCTGAAATCGTGAAGCCCGCCGAGAGCGTCGCGTCGATGCCGGCCGTGGCCTCATCGGCGACGACTGTGAGCGTGGTCGCGTTCGCCGACTCGCTCGCCTGCCCATACCAGCCCGCGGCCGTCCGGGCATCCGTGCGCGGCAGGTAGCGGATCTTGTATTCCCCGCCGGGCAGCCCGCTCACGGTGTAGGTTCCCGCAGCGCTCGCCACGCCGTAGTGGATATCTTCCGAGTCAAGCGCATGCGCCTCGACGTAACACTCCATCGGTGTGCCGTCATCCCGTCGGATCTCGCCCGACACAGATGCTCCGGCCGCCAGATCGAAGTCGGCTCTCGTGGTGGTCGTACTCACGGGTAGCGATATCTGAGTCGCGTCGAGAACCGAGGAGGACCCTCCGAGGTACTCCCGTGCGTAGCGTCCCAACCGATTGTTGGGACCGTCGCACTTGAGCAGGTAGATGCCGCCCGGCAGGCTGCCGATGACGTAGGTGCCGTCCTCTGCCGCGAGCGCATCGTCGGTCCATGACCACCGATCGCCGAGGCGTCGGTAGGCGGTCACCTTGGCGCCGGCCAGACCCGTCCCGGCACTCGTGACGCGGCCCACCACGCGGGCCGCAGACGCGAGCTTGAAGTCGATTCCGGTCCGCGTCCTGCCGGCCGTCGTCACGACGAGCTGGCTCGCGTTGAAGGTGTCCTTGCGGAACGGCGTCGACTTGTACCACACGTCGCGATAGCGCCCGCGCGGGTCGTAGGCACGCACGACCGCGACCCCGTACGTGAAGCCGCGGATCGAGTAGTGGCCATGCGAGTCCGTGACCGCGAGCGGCTGGTACTCATAGCCGTAGTAGTCGCCGAGTGCGCCGCCCACCACCTTGATGCCCGAAAGGGGCCGCCCGGCCGAGTCCCGCACCGTGCCGCTGATGCGCCCCGATGGCACGAGCGTGGCGTCGATTCCGACGGTCGCGGTCTCAGCGACACCGACCGGGGAGGCGGATGCGAGGCTGCGCTTCTGCGCGTAGTAGATGGGTAGATACGCCGAGGACAGGTCGCTGAAGAGCAGGGTGTGCGTCGTGTTGGCGTGCACACCCGGTATCGAGTAGCGGCCCCGGGAGTCGGTTGTGGCTTGCACCGCGCTACTTTCGCGCCACGACCAGCTCGTCTGGTTCGCGTAGACTCTGATCCCGCCGAGCCGCGCACCCGTCGTGGAACGCACCGTCCCCGACACCGACACCGTGGGCAGAAGCATCTCGTCGATGGCGGTCGTGGTTGTCCCCAGACTGGCCTCCACCGGCGTCGCCGAGGCGATAGGCGAGCTGGCGGTGCCTTCGGCCGAGAAGAACCCGGGCGAGAACGCACCGGAGTCGTCGTAGAAGTAGACGTCGACGAAACCGTCCTCGAGCACCGGCACCGAGTAGTAGCCCATTTCATCGGTGGTGGTCGCCTCTCGCGACCACGCGCCCCCGGGGGATAGCTCCACCGGCACGCCGTCGTGCGCGCGAAACAGCGCGACCTCCACCCCGGCGATACCGGCCCCAAAGGAGTCTGTCACGCGACCTTCGATCCAGCCGGGTGCCGGTGCGTCGGCGGACGCGGCAGTAGGCACCAGCAGCATCGCAGCGAGCGCGAGTGTTGCGAGCGCGAACAGACCAATCCAGGCGGTGCGGGCGAATCGCCCGTGGTGCGACACAGCAACCCCCGGTCATTGCGTGCGACTCCAGCGTGGTCAGCATACCAGCGGCCACGGCAGGACGGAGTCACGTATGACCGTGAAGACGGATATTCGCGCACCTCATCGGGCATATCCAAGGTCAAGCGCGGGCGATTTCCCGCCGATACACTACTCAGATGCACCGCCGGGGGCGCGTGCAGCGATTGCCTGGAGTCGCCACATGATGAGAGTCCTACGACTTGCGCTGTGCGCCGCGTCGCTGCTGCTCGCCTTGGGTGTGGGTGGAAGCGCCTTCGCACTCGAGCCCCCCACCGAGGCCCAACTCCGACAGTACAAGTCCGACGGCACGCTGGCGAAGCGCATCGCGGCCGCGAAGGCGATCGGCAACGACCGGGTGAGCCCCGATCTCGTGTCAGCATGGAAGGCCAAGTCACTAGCCTCTCAGGGCTTCTATTCGCTGCCCACGCCTCCTCCCAACTGGCGGGGCGGGCTCGGCTCGACGGGGACGCAGAACGCACTCGCTATCTGCATCGACTTCTCGGATGAGCCCGCAGATGTCACCACCGCGACCATCTCCGGTCGACTCGATGGAGTCGCAAACGCAAGCGACCCGTACTACCCCTACGAGAGCCTGCGCGGGTACTACCAGCGCTCGTCGTTCAACCAGCTCGATCTTCGCGTCGACACCTACGGCTGGTATCGCCCCTCCGTACCGCGCACGTCGATCTCGCAGACCGCCATGGGCCGGGAGAACCTGATCGCTGATGCCCTGCGCTACTACGATGCGCGTGGTCTCGACCTGTCGAAGTACGACAACGACCACAACGGCACGGTCGACTTTCTCATGGTGTATTGGATGGGGGACTCCGGTGAGTGGGCGAGCTTCTGGTGGGCGTATCAGACGTCGTGGTGGGCCACCTACCTAACGGTGGATGGAGTACGCCCCGACACCTACACCTGGCAGTGGGTGAGCTCCGGCGAGCAGTCCACGGCCATCCATGAGACCGGGCACGCCCTCGGACTACCCGATCTCTACGACTACGACGGCGGGGTCGGCCCCGACGGGGGCGTCGGCTACTTCGACATGATGGATTCGGCCAACTACGACCACAATACGTTCAGCAAGTGGATGCTCGATTGGCGCACCCCGACGATCGTGAGCGGCTCGGCTCCAAGCGCGCAGTTGCGCCCCGCAGCCACCAGCGGCGACTCGCTGCTCGTCATGCCGGGCGCCAGCGTGGCGAATATGTTCTCGGAGGCATTCGTCGTCGAGAACCGCCAGCCGACCGGCAACGATAAGGGCATGTCCTACCTCACGGGGACCAGCCCAGGACTGACCATCTGGCATCTCGATTCGAGGCTCAACACGTACGGCACCGACTTCGCCTGGGACAACTCCGAGACCGCGCACAAGTATCTCGCGGTCGAGGAGGCCGACGGGCTCGGCGAGATATCACGGGACCTGTCATTCGACGTCGACGACACGTGGCGGACCGGCTCGGCGTTCTCACCACGTAGCAACCCTTCGAGCGCCCGATACGACGGCTCGACGTCCGGCGTGGTTGTCGACTCGATCACCTTCGCCGCAGGGGTTGCCTCGCTGCGTGCGTACATCGAGGGCCTCACCGACACAACGGCGCCGGTCACGACGGCGACGCCCACTCCGGCCAACGCCTTCTCGGGATGGAACCGCACCGACGTCTCGGTCGCGCTCTCGGCCACCGATGACTCCAGTGGTGTCGTGTGGACCCGCTATCGACTCGGTGAGTCCGCCGAGCAGACCTACACAGTCGGCACGCCGATTCTCTTCTCCACCGAGGGCACCACGACGCTGCGCTATCGATCGCAGGACGCCTCCGGCAACACCGAGGCCACCAGGACCGCGACGGTGCGTATCGACAAGACGCCACCCACCACCCCCGCACCCACGCTGCGCGACTTCTACCAGGCCGGACTCGCGACCGTAGTGCCGCTTGCCCCGACCGACGGACACTCGGGTGTCGCGACGACCTACTGGCGCGTCATGCCCGGCGGTACCTTCTCGGCAGGTGCGACGGCGACCATCAACAAGCCCGCAGGCCAGTACTCGCTCGAGTACTACTCGGCGGACATCGCCGGCAATGTGGAGACGACCCACGTGGCCAGCTTCTCGGTCATCAGCGACACCACGCCGCCGCACACGACAAGCGATGCTGTCGCAAGCTACGACACCTCCGCGAACATCACGCTCACGGCGACCGACACCCAGCTGGGCGTCCAGCGCACCACGTGGTCGCTCGATGGCACCACGGGAAGTGGGCGACTCGTCACGACCTCGAAGTTTGGTCCGCACACTCTGCAGTTCTGGTCGGTCGATCACGCCAGCAACACCGAGTCACCCTCGACGGCGACGTTCTTCGTCAACGATGTCACCCCACCGACGGTTACGTCGAACGCCGTTTCGAACTACACCGACTTCGCGATTATCCAACTCGTCGCCGCTGAGGACGCGAACGGCAGCGGCCTCGCCTCGCTACGCTGGCGCCTGGACGCCGAAGCCACGCAGACGGCGGTCGCTTCACGGATAGCGGTCACCAGCTCGACGGGCGGCGATCACGTCCTGCGGTTCTGGTGCGTCGACAAGGCCGGCAACTCGTCCGCTGCGCAAAGCGCGGCGTTCCACATCGTCGCCCCCACGGCGTTCGTGATTCCGCGGATCCCCTCACCGGTGACGATGGGCAGCGCCATGACGCTGTCGGCCCGCATCGACACCGCGGCAGCAAGCGGGCCCGCGATGGGCGCGCCGGTATGGCTGGAGTTCAGCAACTCCGGCGGATGGTCACGCGCGACGCCGGAGACCGCGTATGCCGCAGCTGATGGCAGCTTCTCGTTCACGTTCGTGCCGTGGAAGAGCGCGACCTATCGGCTGCGCACAGCTCCCGGCGCCACGATCCGCGAAGGCACCAGCTCGCAGTTCGTGCTCGGTGTGCTCGCTCGAGTGACACGCCCCTCGGCCCCGCGCTCACCCCGTGCGAACCGCACATTCTCGGTGACGGGGTCGATCTACCCCGTGTCGAAGCGCAGCGCCGTCGTGAAGTGGTACCGGGTCTCAGGAAGCACCAAGCGCTTCTACAGGAGTCAGACGGTGACGGTCACCTCGGCGGGCCGATGGACTGCGAAGCGCAAGCTGCCGAAAGGCTACTGGGCCGCTCGCGTGTTCTACGCCGACACACTCAAGGTCACCACGACCGGCGCATACCGCACGTTCCGCGTCAGGTAACAGATGAGTCCCCCTGCGATTCACAGAGGGACTCACGAAGAATCTGGTGCCCCCAAGGGAATTCGAATCCCTGTTGCCGCCTTGAAAGGGCGGAGTCCTTGGCCGCTAGACGATGGGGGCCTATTCGCACTGGTGGGCCGTCGGGGGATCGAACCCCGGACCTTGGGATTAAAAGTCCCCTGCTCTACCAACTGAGCTAACGGCCCGAACACTGCCGCTGTTCATGTCGCTGCACAGGGCAGGCGACAGTGTATCGGCTGGCTCCGAGCGGGTCAAACCGCACCTCTGGTACCATGAACGCCGCCGAGACGAGGGGGTTTGACGCATGGGTTTCGAGTTGGGCGAGTGGGCATACGTGGCGGTCGTGATCGTCGGTTCACTCCTTGCCGGATTCGTCATCGACCTCGGGTTCACCGCGATTCTCGGCCATGATTCCGGTCCCGCTGCACGGCCCCGCGTCGCACTTGCCAACGCCCTGCGCGGACAATACGAGGTCTGGGCCGTTCTGCTCGGCGTGGCGATCTTCAAGCCCTTCCACTTCCTGGAGCCAAAGGCGCTCGAGTGGACCTCCCGCATCATCATCGTGGTCGCGGTTCTGTCGGTGACCGTGTTCTTCGCGCGGCTCGCGGGCAAGCTCATTCGCGCGTACCTCGCCAAGGACAGCGTCAACGCGCCGAGCGGCACGATCTTCGTCAACCTCGCGCGGCTCGTGATCTGGGCGATCGGCCTGACGTTCGTGCTTGGTGCGCTGGGGGTGCAGATCGGCCCGCTGGTGGCTTCGCTCGGTGTCGTTGGGATCGCCGTGTCGCTCGGCCTGCAGGACACGCTTGCGAACTTCTTCGCAGGGCTGCAGGTCACGCTGTCGCGCCAGATCCAGCCGGGTCAGTACATCAGGCTCTCCACGATGCAAGAGGGTCTGGTCATGGATGTGACCTGGCGAAACACCACGCTGCTCGCGCCGAGCAACGACCTTCTCATCATCCCCAACACCGTGATCGCGACCACGCTCGTCACGAACTTCACCGCCGACGACGAGGAGCACATCGAGCCCGTGCCCTTCACCGTCACCTACGGAAGCGACCTCGACGAGGTCAAGCGGATCGCCGTGAAGGTCGCGCGCGCGGTCCGCAAAGCGCACGCCGAGGCGATCGACGACTTCGAGCCGGTCTGCACGTTTCGCGCGTTCGGACCCGAGGGCATCTCGGCGGCTGTCACGATTCGCGTGACTCGCTTCCAGGACCGCCTGCCGGTCGTATCAGACCTCATCGAGCAGCTGCATCACGAGCTTGCGGAGTCCGCAGACGTCGAACTCGCAACGGGTCTAAGCGTCTCCGCCAAGCCGCTCGCCTAGCGATCCCCGCTAGCAGCGCCCCGCGACGCGGTCGGCGATGACGCGCGCCATGTCGTGCAGCGGCACCACCTCGGTCGCCGCGCCCATCTCGGAGGCGGCACGCGGCATCGACGGCATGAACGCCGTGTCCTCGGACTGCGCGAGCGTCACTCCCCCGGCTCGGCGGATCGACAGCATCCCGAGCGCCCCGTCGCTCCCCATACCCGTGAGCAGCACGCCGAGCACCCCGTGCCCGAACAGCGCGGCCGCCGAGCTCATCAGGAAGTCGATCGAGGGCACGTGCATGACGTCGGCGAAGTCGCGCTCGAGCGTGATGATGGGCGCGGCAAGCGTGCCGCGGATGCGCATGTGCTTGCCCGCCGGCGCTACGTAGATGCGCCCCGCCGAGAACGGCTCGCCGCTGCGTGCTTCGGCCGCCGGCATCGCGCACTCACCGTCCAGCCGGCTCGCCCAGAACTCGGTCGCGCCCTCCGACATGTGCTGGCACACCGCAATCGGTGCCGAGAAGTCCGCGGGCAACGCCGCGAGCACCGACTCGATCGCAGACGGCCCACCGGCCGACGCGCCGATGACGACGGCCTCGAGCGGGCCTCCGCCGGCGGGTACGCCGTAGGCGCTTTCGTCGCGTCGCCGAGGCGAGCTGCCGTATGTGTCTCCCGGGTGCTTCGTGGCGCCGCCTAGTGGCGGAAGTGGCGGTTGGGGCCGCCCGTGAACACGAGCGCCATGCCGGCCTTATCGGCGGCCTCGATCGTGAGCTCATCACGCATCGAACCACCGGGCTGGATGACGGCGGTCACGCCGGCCTCGGCGCACACCTCGAGCGAGTCCGGGAACGGCATGAACGCGTCGCTCGCGGCGACTGCACCCTTCGCGTTCTCGCCCGCAGCCGTCACGGCGATGCGCGCGGAGTTCACGCGGTTCATCTGGCCGGCTCCCACGCCCACGCTCACGAAGTCCTTCGCCAGCAGAATCGCGTTGGACTTCACGGACTTGGCGACCTTCCAGGCGAAGAGCATCTGCTCCATCTCATCGGCGGTGGGCTGGCGCTTCGAGACGACCGTGAAGGTGGCCGGATCCTCGGAGACGGAGTCCGACTCCTGGATGAGCATGCCGCCCTCGATGGCGCGCGACTCGTAGTGGCCGCCCACGGGGCGCATGCCGCCGGTCTTGAGCACACGGACGTTGGCCTTCGTGGAGAGCAGCTCGAGGGCACCCGGCTCGAAGTCCGGCGCGATCATGACCTCGACGAACTGCTCGTTGGCGAGGATGCGCTCGACGAGCGACGCCGGCACCGTGCGGTTGAACGCCATGACGCCGCCGAACGCGCTGACGGTGTCGACCGCCCACGCCTTCTGGTACGCGGTGGTGATGTCGTTGTCCACGCAGGTGCCGCACGGGTTGGCGTGCTTGATGATCACGCATGCGGGCTTTTCGGTGAACTCGCGCACAGCGGTCCAAGCGGCATCGGTGTCGAGGAAGTTGTTGTACGAGAGTTCCTTGCCCTGGAGCTGCTCGGCGAGGGCGAGCGTGTGCTCCTTGGCGTCGATGAAGCGGTAGACCGCAGCGCTCTGGTGCGGGTTCTCGCCGTAACGCAGGTCCTGCTGCTTGAGGAGGCGGAAGCGGACCTCCTCGGGGAACTGCGTCTGCTTGTAGCCCGAGAGGTACATCCAGATCGCCGAGTCATACGTGCTCGTCTTCGCGAAGACGGCGGTCGCGCAGGCGCGGCGCGTCTCGAGCGTGGTCGCACCGCCGTTGGCGCGCATCTCGGTGAGGATCGCGTCGTAGCTATCAGGCTCGGTGACCACGGTGACGCTCGCGAAGTTCTTCGCAGCCGAGCGGAGCATCGACGGGCCGCCGATGTCGATGTTCTCGATGGCATCGGCCTCGGTCACACCCTCCTTGGCGATAGTCGCCTCGAAGGCGTACAGGTTCACGCACACCAGGTCGATCATGCCGATGCCGTGCTCGTCAGCGGCGGCCATGTGCGCGGGCACGTCGCGACGAGCGAGCAGCCCGCCGTGAACGCGAGGGTGCAACGTCTTGACGCGGCCGTCCATCATCTCGGGAAAGCCGGTGAGGTCGTCGATGGGACGAACCGGCACGCCAGCATCGGCCAGCGCTTTGGCTGTGCCGCCGGTCGAGACGATCTCGACGCCGAACTCGTCGACGAGTGCTCGGCAGAACTCGACCACGCCGCTCTTGTCGGTGACCGACACGAGTGCGCGCTTGATTGAGACGTTGGACATCGCTGATGACCCCCTGCTCGTGGAATCGAACGGTGATCGGCCGCCGCACGACGGCCGAGTGACTCACGAGGTGATTGTAGCGTTTCGGGAACCGCGCGCGACCGAGGATAGGGTGTGCAGTTCGTACTCCCGCGGCGCGACCCTCACGAGCCGCCCGTCCGTGCGTCGACGCGCGACCTCAACCAGTGTCATGCGGGTGATGATCGCTTCATCAGCGGGTAGACGAGGCTTGCGCCGTGGCCTGGCACGCTCGCCTTCCCTGCCGCTGGCAACGAACGCTCTTCGACTGCGCTGCCAGTCTGTCCATTCGACAACACGACTCATCTAGCGGCCTGCCTCTCCCATAGCAGTCGCGAGCGCGGCTGTGACGTCTTCTTCATGCGCGCGCAGGCGCAGGTAGTCGGTGTCGAGATCCTCGGCCACGGCGAGCAGCCGAGCTGCCCACTGGCACGAGTCGGCATCCTGCCAGTGCACGCACGCCGCGAGTCGATCGACGACGAGGTCCTCGATCCCAAGAACGTGCGCGGTCGCCCCTCCGATTCTGAGCAGGACGCAGTGGCTGAGTTCCGCAGGTCCCAGCGACGACCCCGGGACCTCGAGCACCAGGCCGAGCGCTGTGTCGAACCAGTGCCGCCCGGTACGCTCAAACCCCCACGACTCCAGGACCTGGCCGATCGGCTCCGATGCGCCGGCGAGATCGATGTCGACAGTCGTGTAGCCTCCGGCCGTGTAGAACTCCACCGCGTGGCCGCCCACCACCACTGGCGCAGGCCATCCAAGCGCCTCCACTCCGCTAGTCAGCATCGCGACGAACGTCAGGCGACGCTCGAGCGGGTCGGCGAGCTCCAGGAGCGCCGAGTCAAGCGCCGAGCGCTCGAGCAGGAAGCCGGACTCGCCCGCAAGCAATCCCCCGCTTGCCGTGGGCGACAGTGAGCGGTACGGGGCGGCCGATAGCCACCCTTCGAGATCGCTCCGCCTGACTCGCCACAGGCGCCCCACTTTGAGCGCAGGCAGGTCGCCGGCGCGCACCTTGTTGTACACGGTACGTTCCGTCACGCCGAGGTACTGCGCGACCGAGGTGATATCCATCAGCTCTTCCATGCGACTAGCGTAGCACCGATAGGTTTCTATAGGAAAACATCGGAAAATCCGTCGTGGTCTCTGAGCCTCCGTAAACACGAAGGCCGGCCCCTTGTGGGACCGGCCTCCGGCTGTGCGCGGGATGCGAAGAGCCGCTACTTGAGCTGCTTCCACTCCCCGTCCGTGACCTGGTACTGCGAGATGATCTGCTGCTTGTTGTCTCCGTTGGCGTCAAATGCGATCTGACCGGTGACACCATCGAGCATGCTACCCCGGACCGCTGCCACGACGGCGGCACGGTCGGCGCCCGCATCCATGGCGGCGTTCATGACGAGCCATGCGGCATCGTATGCGTAGCTGTCGTAGGCCTGCGGCTCCTCACCGAACTTCGCCGTGTACTTCTCGGTGAACTCGGCGCCCTTGGGCTGCTGGTCGAGTGGGAGGCCTAGAGCCGTGGCGATGTCGCCTTCAGCGTTGGCCTTGCCGGCGATCTTCACGAAGTCGGCGGCATAGATCATGTCGCCGCCGATGAGCGGAACCTTCAGGCCGGCTTCCTTGGACTGCTTCGAGAGCAGCGCGCCCTGGTTCAGGCCGCCTGCGTAGTAGATCGCCTCGGGCTTCTTGCCCTTCATGCGGGTGACGATGGCGCCGAAGTCGACGTCATTGGCCTGCACGTGCTCTTCCATGACGACGGTGCCGCCCGCGGCGGTGAATGCCTTGACGAACTGCTCGGCGAGGCCCTGTCCGTACGGCGTCGAGTCGTCGATGACGGCAACGTTCTTCAGGCCGAGCTTGGTCGCGACGAGCTCGCCCGCGGCAGCGCCCTGCGCGTCATCCTTCGCGACCACGCGGTTAACGTTGGGCAGACCGGCGGCCGTGAGGGCCGGGTTGGAGCTCACCGTGACCATCGCGAGCTTGGCGCGGTTGTAGACCGGAGATGCCGGGATCGAGCAGCCCGAGTTGAAGTGGCCGACGATACCGACGACCGATGTGTCGCTCACGAGCAGGTTCGCGACGTTGACGGCCTGCTTGGGGTCGCCCATGTCGTCCTCGGCACGAAGCTCGAAGGTCATGCCTGCGGTCTTGGCGGCCTCAGAGGCGTTGACCTCCTCGATCGCGAGTTCCACGGCGCGCTTCATGCCCTGGCCGTAGATCGCGTTGTCGCCGGTAAGCGGTGCTGCGAAGCCGACCTTGACGGCCTTGGCCTCGGCCGGCGCTCCCGGCTCGGTCGTGGCTGCCGGCTTCGAGCACCCGGTCATCATCGTCGCGCCGAGCGCCACGACCGCCGCAACCACCGCGAACTTGCGGATTGCATACTGCATGCGGATTCCTTCCCCTAGTCCTATGGCGCCTGCATAAGGGTCACCAGCGGGTGAATATACCAGCAGGTGCTATGCAACTCCATGTGGATTCGAAAGCGCAGCGATTCACTCACCTACGATTCGCAGGTACACTGCGCAGAGCGCTGGCGTGGCGTCTCGAGACCTAGCCCCAGACGTCGTCGAAGAACGCTCTGACCTGCGCGAAGACGGCACCTCCGCGCCCCCGGATAGCCACCGCGCCCCCGAAGGCATTTGAGAGGAACGCTTCATCGGCCGCCTCGAAACGCTCCCACGAGACAGGTTCGCGACGAACCTCCAGGCCGATTGCCGCAGCCCGCTGAGCGATGAACGCCGCGGAGACGCTTGGGATGGCCGGCGGCGCCGGTGGCGCGATGATGCATCCGCCCTCAACGATCCACACACACGAGGTGGAGCCGTCGACGACCAAACCGTCGGGGTCAACGATGACCGCCTGGTGAGCGCCGGCGGCCTCCGCGATGCGGTGCGCCCCGTCCCACCAGGAGCGGTCGTAGGGCTTGGCGGGGCCGGGTGGAAGCGGAGGCGAATCGGCGGCCGCAACACGAGCAGCCAGCGGCCCGTTGGGCACGTCGAGTGAGCTCAGGCGCTGCGCAACCTCCACCGTCAGCTCGCCCTCGGGCGTCACCGACAGTGTGAGCCGAGCGCGCTTGGTCGCGACATCCTCCCAGCCGGCGGCCGCGTGTGCGACCTCGCGGTCCGCGCGCTCGAGCAGCGCCTCGCCACACCCGCCCGCTGCGAGCCGTTCGCGATGCCAGCGCCACAGAGGTACCGTGCCGCTGGCCACTCGGCAGGTCTCGCGCAACGCGCGTGGCGGCACCCGACCGAGCAGCGGCGCGGTCTTGAGCACGCTCTCGTCCCACTCGGCGAGCGCGTCCGACTCCACCGTGATGCCGCATCCGGTCCCGTACCTCACGACCCGCGTGCCCGCTGGCTGCTGAACAGGCCCCAGTTCTGCCGTGCGGATGAGCACCGACGAGTCGAGTTCACCCGGCACCGCGACCACGAGCGACCCGGTGTACGCCCCACGGGGCGATCCCTCGAGTCGGTCGATGTGCTCCATCGCCGCGACCTTCGGTGCGCCGGTCACTGAGCCGCAGGGAAACGTCGCTTCGAGCAGGTCGGACACGGTCGCGTCGGCGCGCATGAGGCCGCGCACGCTGCTCACCATCTGGTGGCAGTATGCAGTCGACTCCAACGCGAACAGCGGCTCGACCCGCACGCTGCCCGACTCACACACGCGTCCCAAGTCGTTGCGCTCGAGGTCGACGATCATCACGTGCTCGGCGCGCTCCTTCGTGCAGGCCGCTAGTTCCGCCGCGATCTCCGCATCGGCGCCGGAGTCGCGTCCGCGCGGGCGCGTGCCCTTCACCGGTGCGATCTCGACCTCATGGCCCACGAGGCGCACGAAGCGCTCGGGCGATGCCGAGACGATCGCACTGCCGTCCTGCGCCACCCAAGTCGCGGACATCGAAGCCGGTGCGGTCTTGTCCATCGCGCGCCACAGCTCATGGGGCGCACGTGAGGTCGTTGCGCTAATGCGCCGCGTCAGGTTGAGCACATAGACGTCGCCCGCGAGAATCGCCTCCCGGGTCGCCTCCACCGCCGAGACGAACGCGGCCTGGTCGAGATCGGTCGCAGCATCGGTCACGAGCGCACCGGGAGCCGTCACGGAGCCACCGCCGCGTGCGCCGTCGTCGCGTCGCCCGGCGTGCTCAGCGGCGGCGAGGGCGGGCACCAGTGGGACCGCGGGCACGCTGTCCGCGTCCCCCCACGCGCGCCAGCCGTCGGCGCAGCGCACGAAGCCGCGGCGGTACAGCGCCCATCGGCAGTCACCCGTGTAGGGCAGCTGCGCCACGGCAAGCACGGGCTCGGCGGCGTCCAGCGCTCGCGTGAGCACCTCACCGGCGGCCGCGAGTGAGCCGGATCCGCTGCCGGGCGCACTGCCGGTCTCATCGGGATCGTAGGCGACGAGCGTGGTGCCGCCGAACCAGCCTGCAGCGGAATCAGGCGACAGCGCGAGCGGAGAGCGGCCCTCGAGCACGGCGAGCCAGTCGGCCGGTTCGACCTCGGGGCCTGCGACAATCGGCCCGAACGCGCGAAGCGCCGACCTCATCGCGCGGCGATCTTCACCTTGCGGCCGATGATCTCGACGCGGCCATCGGCGATCCAGCCCAGCACGCGCGGATACATCTCATGCTCGACGGCGTGGATCTTGGCCTCGAGGGTCTCGATGGTGTCGTCCTCGGCGATCACGACGGGTTCCTGCGCGATGATTGCGCCTTCGTCAAAGACCTCGTTGGCGATGTGTACGGTCACGCCGGTCACCTTGACGCCGTAGGCCCAGGCATCGTGGATGCCGTTTGCACCCGGGAAGCTCGGTAGCATCGCCGGGTGGATGTTGAGCACGTGGTTGGGGAAGAAGTCGAGGACTTCTCGGCCGAGAAGGCGCATGTAGCCGGCCATGACGACCCAGTCGACGCCGTGGTTGCGCAGCACGTCGCGGATTTCGGCGTTGTAGGCGCGCGGCGAATCGAACGAGCCGCGGTCGACGAAGACCGCGTCGATGTCGTGCTTGCGCGCGCGGTCGAGCCCTCGGGCCGAGGCATGGTTGCTGATGACGACGCCGACCTGCGCGTCGAGACGCCCCGCATCGATCGCATCGATGATCGCCTGCAGATTGGTGCCGGAGCCGCTGATGAGTACGCCAAGCCGAATGGTCATCGGTAGCGCACCTTCCCCTCGCCGCTGACGATCTCACCGACCTCGAAGACCTGCTCTCCCGCCGCGCGAAGTACTGCGGCGGCTTCGGGCGCTGCTTTCGCATCGAGCACGACCATCATGCCGATCCCCATGTTGAACGTCTTGTACGCCTCGTCCTCGGGCAGCGCGGCCGCTTCGACCGCGAGTTCGATGACGCGCGGCACCGGCCACGAGCCGCGGGCGACGAGCGCATCGGCGTTCTCGGGCAGCACGCGGTCGAGGTTCTCGGTGATACCGCCGCCGGTGATGTGCGCGAGCGCCTTGACGGGCACGCCCGACTCGAGCAGCGCCTTCACTGCGGACACGTAGATGCGCGTAGGCGTGAGCAGCGCGGCCCCGAGGGTCTCGCCACCCAGATCCACGCGCGGGAGCGTCAGCTCGGCCTCATGGCCGTCAACGAGGACCTTGCGCACGAGCGAGAAGCCGTTGGAGTGCAGTCCGCTCGATGCAAGGCCCAGCACGACGTCGCCGGGGGCCACCGTCGAGCCGTCGATCATCTTGGGGCGATCGACGACACCCACGCAGAAGCCCGACAGGTCGTAGTCACCAGGCTCCATGACGTCGGGGTGCTCGGCCATCTCCCCGCCGATGAGTGAGCAGCCTGCCTGCCTGCAGCCCTCGGCGATGCCTTCGACGACGCTGCCCACGAGCTCGCTATCGAGCTTGCCGATCGCGACGTAGTCGAGGAAGAACAGCGGCTCGGCGCCGGTGACGATGATGTCGTTCGCGCACATGGCGACGAGGTCGATGCCGACCGTGTCGTGCTTGCCGAGCTTCTGCGCGAGCAGCAGCTTCGTGCCCACACCGTCGGTGCCGCTAACCATCACGGGGTCGTCCATACCCTTGAACGCCGCCGCCGAGAACAACCCGCCGAACCCGCCGATGTCACCGATGACCTCGGGACGGTAGGTGGACTTGACCGCGGCCCGAATCCTGTCGACCGCGCGCCCTCCCTCTGCGGTGTCGACGCCGGCGTCGCGGTAGGTGATCGGGGTGCGTTCGTCAGTCACAGGGCTCTCCTGTCAGCAGCGCTCGAGTGCGAGCTTGCCGGACTTCACGGACTCAGGGATCTCGATGGGGTACTTGCCGTCGAAGCACGCGAGGCAGAAGTCGTCCTTGCTCGTGCCGGTCGCCGCCACCATCGAATCGAGCGAAAGATACGCGAGCGAGTCGGCGCCGATGTGCTCTCGAATCTCTTCGACGGTCTTCGTCGCGCCGATGAGCTGCTCCTGCGTATCGGTGTCGATGCCGTAGAAGCACGGCCACACGACCGGCGGCGAGGTGATGCGCATGTGCACCTCGGCCGCGCCAGCCTCGCGCAGCAGCGCGATGAGCTTCTTGGTGGTGTTCCCACGCACGATCGAGTCGTCGACGACCACGAGCCGCTTGCCGCGAATCGCGTGCTTGAGCGGGTTGAGCTTCAGCCGGATGCCCTGCTGGCGGATCGTCTGACTCGGGCTGATGAACGTGCGCCCCACGTAGCGATTCTTCGCGAGGCCCTCGCCGTACGGCAGGCCGCTCTCGTGCGCGAAACCGGTCGCAGCCGGGATGCCGGAGTCCGGTACGCCGATGACGAAGTCCGCGTCGGCCGGCGCTTCGTGGGCAAGCGCCTCGCCCATCCGACGGCGCGCCTCATACAGCGAGCAGTCGCCGAACTCGGAGTCGGGACGCGCGAAGTAGACGTACTCGAACATGCACAACGACGACTTGCCGGCGGGCACGGCCTGCTCGGCCTCGACGCCGTTGGCGCTGATCTTGATCATCTCGCCGGGGGCGATGTCACGCACGGACTCCGCACCCACGATATCGAGCGCGCACGTCTCGCTTGCGACGATCCAGCCGCGATCGTCGAGCTTGCCGAGCACGAGCGGGCGAACGCCGCTCGGATCGCGGAACGCGTAGACGGCGTTCTCCGTGGTCAGAACGACCGAGTAGGCGCCCTTGATGAGCTTCATCGTCTCGCGGATGCCCTCGCGAATATGGCCGGTCTTCTGTGTGAAGTAGCCCACTAGCGTGGTCATGACCTCGGAGTCGGTGGTCGAGCGGAAGCGGATGCCCTGCACGACGAGCGCGTCGCGAAGTTCCGCGGTGTTGACGAGGTTGCCGTTGTGCGCGAGAGCGATGACCTGGTGTCCGATCGCCGAGAGGTGCGGCTGCGCGTTCTCCCAGGCGGTGGACGAACCGGTCGTCGAGTAGCGCGTGTGGCCGATGGCGACGTCGCCGGGCAGCGAGTCGAGGTCGCTTTCCTTGAAGACGCGAGAAACCAGGCCGAGGTTCTTGGTGACTGTGACGGTGTCGTTGTCGCCCACCGCGATGCCGGCGGACTCCTGTCCGCGGTGCTGGAGGGCGTGCAGCCCGAAGTACGTCAGCCGCGCGACATCCTCACCGGGAGCGTATACGGCGAATACCCCGCACGCTTCTTCGGGGCGATCAGGGCGCTCTTCGAGGAGCTGGTCCTCGGCGGGATCACGCATCATGCGAATGAAATGCCTCACGTCGCACGGGAAGGGCGGGAACGCGCGTAGTCTAGCACGGAATCGACCCGGCTGTGGTCGCGCACGCGGCCTTACCCGCCGTGAACGAGCCGCTCGAGAGTGGGCTCGAATGCCGCCGCCAGGTCAGCCACAGGGATATCGAGCCGCTCGCAGATCGAGAGCGAATCGCCGCCCACGGTGCCGATGACGCTGTAGGGCACCTGATGGTTGAGCAGACACGTCACGAACTCCTCGGCGTCGGGCTCCGCCACCGTCACCACGATGCGCGACTGCGTCTCGCCGAAGAGCGATGCCGCGGGATGCAGGTCGTCGTGCAGGTGGACGTCTGCGCCGATACGCCCGGCGATGCAGCACTCGGCCAGCGAGACCGCGATGCCGCCCTCGGAGCAGTCGTGCGCGCTCTTCACGAGACACGCGCCAATCGCCTCGCGGATGACCTCCTGCACGTCGTGCTCGAGCTCGAGGTCGAGCGCCGGCGGGCGTCCCGCAACCATGCCATGCGCGATCTTGAGGTACTCGCTGCCGCCAAGTTCCTCAAGCGACTCGCCGAGCAGGAAGACCACATCGCCGGCGTCCTTGAAGCAGGCGGTGGCGTGCTTGGTCACGTCGTCCATGACGCCCACGAGACCGACGGTAGGCGTCGGGTAGATCGGCGAGCCGAACGACTCGTTGTAGAAGCTGACGTTGCCGCTGATGACCGGGATCCCCCACGCCTTACAGGCATCCGAGAGACCGCGGATGGCCTCGTAGAAGGTCCAGAACACCTCAGGCTTCTCGGGATTGCCGAAGTTGAGGCAGTCGGTGATCGCTGCCGGCTCGCCGCCCGCGCACGCGACGTTGCGCGACGCCTCCGCGAGCGCGATCTGCGCACCTACGTACGGGTCGAGGTAGCAGTAGCGGCCGTTGCAGTCCGATGAGACCGCGATCCCGCGGCCGTCCTCGCCGATGCGCAGCACGGCGGCATCACTGCCCGGCAGCACCACGGTGTTGAGGATGACCTGGTGGTCGTACTGCTCCCATATCCAGCGACGCGAGCAGATGTTGGGACTTGCCAGCAGCTGCAGGAGGGTGGCGCTCAGCTCGGGCTTCTCGGTGGGAAGAGCGAGTGTCATCGGGTCGAACGCCTGCGTCTCGTCGAGGTACGCCGGGCGCGTCATTGCGGGGTCGTAGATCGGTGCGTCGCCCGCGAGCGTTGAGGCGGGCATATCGGCAACGACCTCATCGCCGGCGCGCACGACGAAGCGGCTGGTCTCGGTCACCGTACCGATGACGGTGGAGCGCAGGCCCCACTTCGTGCAGATGGCCTGCGCGGCGTCGAGGTTCTCGGGGGTGAGGACCGCGACCATGCGCTCCTGCGACTCCGAGACCATGAACTCGAACGGCTTCATCTCGTCTTCGCGCGCGGGGATCTTCTCGACGTCGATGTCGACGCCCATGCCGCCGCGGTCGGCCATCTCCGAGATACAGCTGGTCAGGCCTGCTGCGCCGCAGTCGCCCAGGCCCACGAGGAGCTTGCCACTGAGCAGCTCGAGGCATGCCTCGATGAGCAGCTTCTCCTCGAACGGGTCGCCGACCTGCACGGCCGGGCGCTTGTCCTCGGCACGCTCGTCGAACTCCTGGCTCGCGAGCACAGAAGCGCCGCCGATACCGTCTCGGCCGGTCGTCGAGCCGATGAGCAGCACGAGGTTGCCGGGGCCTGAGGCCGTGGCTCGGATGATCTCTTCCTCGCGCATGACGCCAATCGACATGGCGTTGATGAGGCAGTTGCCCTCGTAGGCTTCCTCGAAGTAGACCTCGCCGCCCACAGTGGGGACGCCGAGGCAGTTGCCGTAGCCGCCGATACCGGCGACCGAGCCTTCGAAGAGGTAGCGCTGACGCGGCTTGTCGAGCGTGCCGAAGCGAAGCGAGTTGAGCGAGGCAATGGGACGCGCGCCCATCGTGAAGATGTCACGGATGATCCCGCCGACGCCGGTCGCCGCGCCCTGGTAGGGCTCGATGGCGCTCGGGTGGTTGTGCGACTCCATTTTGAAGGCGACCGCCCAGCCATCACCCACGCCGATGACGCCGGCGTTCTCGCCCGGACCCTGGAGTACGTGCGGCCCGTCGTTGGGGAACATGCGCAGGGCCTTGCGCGAGTGCTTGTAGCTGCAGTGCTCGCTCCACATGAGCGAGTACATGTAGAGCTCGGTCACCGTCGCATGCCTACCGAGAATCTCGACGACCTTGCCGTACTCCTCGAGCTTGAGCCCGAGTTCGACGGCGAGTGTGTTGGCGATGTCCTCGGACAGGGGCGCGATGGTGATCACGAAGGCTCCTTGGGGGTTCGTGGCGGCGTTGCGCCCATTGTAGCCGAGCGGTCACGACCACAGCCTACCAAGCAGGCGCCGTTTGAGCGCGAACGGCTAACCGCCCGACGAGAAGAGCTGCTTGAGCTCCGCCTCCCGCTCGTTCTTGGCGAGAATCAGCAGCTCATCGCCCGCGTTGAGCACTGTATCGCCGCGAGGTACCACGACGCCTGCCTCGGACACGATGACCATAACCTGACAGCCTTCCGGCAGTCTCAGGTCCGCAAGCCGCTTGCCTACGACGTCTGAATCGCCCGGAAGCACGACCTCATCGATGACCATGTTGTCTGCCTTGAGCTGCAGCATCGTGACGATGTCGCCCAGGCTCACGTGACGCAGGACCTCGGCCATGATCGCGGTGTTGCTCACAGGGATGTCCACACCGAAGCGGTCGTTGAACAGCCACGCATTGTCGCCGTTGTTGATGCGCGCGATGGTCTTGGCCGCACCGTACTCGTACTTGCCGAGCAGACACACCACGAGGTTGTCCTCGTCGTGACCGGTCGCGGCAACGATCGCGTCGGCCGAGCGGGCGTTGGCCTCGTCGAGCACGTACGGCTCGTCGCCGTCGCCGCAAATGATGGTGACCTTGGGGAGCTTCTGGGTGAGCACTTCGCAGCGCTCGGGGTTCACCTCGACGACGGTGACGGTGTCACCGGACTCCGAAAGCGATTTGGCGAGGCTCGCTCCTACTTTTCCCCCGCCGATGATGACTGTGTTCACGACATCCTCCTTAGGGGTTGGTCATGCTCTCGAAGCGGCTCATCGCCGATGTCAGCACGGCAACTTCTATCACGTCGCCGTCTTGGAAGATCTCGTGCGTCGTCGGCATGAACGAGCTGCCGGCACGCACGATGGCCACCGGCATGATCTCGGTGGGGCTCGTCAGATCGCTCACCGAGCGGCCTGCGAGCCTCGGCGGGATCGACACCCGCACGAGCTGGACCTCGCCACCGCCGAGACTGACGTCGCGAACCGTGTGCTGGAACATGACAAGCGACACGATCTCATTGCTCGCCCACGCCACCGACGACACCGTCTGAATGCCCAGGCGTCGGTAGATCTCGGCTCGGCGAGGATCGAAGATGCGCGCTACGACCTTCGGCACCCGATACATCTCACGCGCAATCGTCGCCGCGACCACGTTGGAGTTGTCGCCGCTCGTCACGGCGACGAACGCGTCCGAGCGTGCGATCTGCGACTTCTCGAGCACGTCGCGGTCGAAGATCATGCCGCGCACGGTCTCACCGCGATACATCTTGCCGAGCCGTCGAAACGCTCCGGGGTCCTTGTCGATGACGACGACGTCGTTGCCCCCCGTCTCGAACTGGTTCGCGAGCAGTGCGCCGACTCTGCCGCACCCTCCGATAATCACTCTCATGGCTCAGCCCTTCTCAAGCGGGTAGAACTTGCGAACAAAGAACTTCCGGATCTCGTCGGCGACGAACAGCAGCGGCACCATCGCAAGCAGGATCACCCAGTCGATTACACCAAGCGGTCCGTGTTCGAAGATGCTCTGGAACGGCTCCACGTAGATCAGGATGTTGATGATGATCATCTCGATCAGGATGCCCCACATCAGGAACTTGTTGGAGAACAGACCGATCTTGAATACCGATTCCCGATTTGTGCGCTGCGCGAACGCATTGCCGATCTGCGTGGTGACGACCGAGGCGTGAGTCATGGTCGTGGCAGACGCATAGATGGGGCCTGATGCCGCCATCGCTCCCACTCCGGCGGCAAACGTCCAGCCGTCGTGGAGCATGTAGTAGGAGAAGAACGCAGCCATGGCGGCGATGCCCTGGATGCCGCCGAGGAAGAACATCGAGCGCCACAGCAGACGCCCGTTGAGCATGCGCTCTGTGCGGGCGCGCGGCGGGCGCTTCATGATGCCCGGCTCGGCGGCCTCGGTACCCAACGCGAGAGCCGGGATCATGTCGGTGCCGAGGTCGATGGCGAGGATCTGCATGACCGTCAACGCGAGCGGCACCTTGAAGAGCACGAAGAAGATGAACGGCAGCAGCTCGGGAACGTTGCTCGCAAAGATGTAGCCCACGAACCGTCGGATGTTGTCGTAGACCGCGCGCCCTTCTTCAATGGCATGCACGATCGACGCGAAGTTGTCGTCGGTCAGAATCATGTCCGCGGCTTCTTTCGCCACGTCCGTACCGGCGATACCCATTGCGACGCCGATATCGGCGACCTTGAGCGCTGGCGCGTCGTTGACACCGTCGCCCGTCATCGCGACGACGTTGCCCATGTCCTTGAGTGCTTGGGCGATGCGCATCTTGTGCTCGGGCGAAACGCGCGCGAACAGCACGTCGCCGGCGTCGAGCGCCTCCCGTAGGCCCTCATCGGAGAGGTCGTTGAGCTCGTTGCCCGTGAGGATGCGGGCCTTATCGGCCTTGACGATGCCGATACGCCTTGCAATCGACTCGGCGGTCAGCCCGTAGTCGCCGGTGATCATGATGATGCGGATGCCGGCGGTGTGGCACTCCTGGACCGCGACGGCGACCTCCTCACGCGGCGGGTCCATCATCGCCATGAGCCCAACGAACACGAGATTGCGCTCGGTCGTCTCGGGCGAGTAGTCGTTCTCGTCGTCGGCGATCGGCCGATACGCCGTCGCGAGTACCCGCAGCCCGTCTCGGGCGAACGCGTCGTTTTGGGCGATGATCGCCTCGCGTTGCGCCGAGCCGATCTCAACCGCTCCATCGGCGGTTTGGATGTGTGTGCACAGGTCGAGGACCTCGCGCGGCGCCCCCTTTACGTACGCGGTACGAGCACCCGCCGCCAGATAGATGGCGGACATCCGCTTGCGGACCGAGTCGAACGGCAGCTCGAACACGCGCTTGATGCGGGTGGTCTCGACATCAACGTCGAACCCGGCCTTCCTCGCCGCTACAAGCATCGCGGCTTCGGTCGGGTCGCCAAGGATGGTCCAGGCGTCGCTGCCACCGTTGGGGGCCAGTAGTCGCGCGTTGTTGCACAATGCCGCTGCAGTCACGAGGCGCATCACGGACGCGTTCTGCGTCGCATCGAGCGGCGTGCCGCCGCGCGAGAACTCGCCAACGGGCTCGTAACCACCGCCCGACACGTCGAATGTCATGCCATCGGTCCAGGCGCCGGTTACCGTCATCTCGTTCTTGGTGAGCGTGCCCGTCTTGTCGGTGCAGATGACCGTGGTGCAGCCGAGCGTCTCAACGGAAGACAGCTTCTTGATGAGGGCATGACGCTGGGCCATGCGCTGCACGCCCATCGCGAGCGAGAGGGTCACCGTGGGAAGTAGGCCTTCGGGAACGAGCGCCACGATGATGCCGATCGAGAAGACGAAGCCTTCGATCAGGCTCAAGCCACCAAGGTAGTAGCCCATGAAGAAGAAGCTCACGCCAATCGCGGTCGCGATGATGGCGACGGTCTGCGTGACCTTCTCCATCTCCTTCTGCAACGGGCTGAGCTCTGACTCGACACTCTGCGTCAGCTCGGCGATCTTCCCGAACTGAGTGTCCATCGCGGTTGCGAACACGACCGCACGCCCGCTGCCGTATGCAACCGACGTGCCCGCGAACACGAGGTTGGGCATCTCGAGTTCGGTCAGTTTGTCGTCGTCATGGGCCATCGCGCTCTTTCGCACCGGCTCCGACTCGCCCGTGAGCGTCGCGTTGTTGGTGCGCAGCTCGAACTCCTCGATGAGGCGCGCATCCGCCGAGATGGCGTCGCCCTCCTCGAGCAACATCAGGTCGCCGGGCACCAGGTCGGCTGCGAGGATCTCGCACGCGGCGCCGTCTCGGATGACCTTCGCCTTGTGCGGGATCATCTTCTTGAGGGCCTCGGTGGCCTTGCCGGCCTTGAACTCCTGCCAGAACGAGAAGATGGCGTTGATGAAGATGACCGCGAAGATGGCCCAACCCAGTTGCGGCATGTCGGCGACGAAGGCGAGCCCGCCGCCGACCCACAGCATGATCGCGAACAGGTGATAGAAGTTCTCCAGGAACTTCAGGATGAGGGGTCGGCCCTTGATCTCGCGGATCTCATTGGGGCCGTACTCGGTGAGGCGTCTAGCCGCCTCGTCCGACGTGAGTCCCGCTTCGGAGGTCTGCATCGCCTCCAGTACTTCCGCTCGGGTCTGCCCCGAACACTCGCCACCACCGCAGAGAGCTCGTCGCTCATTCATGCCTGTCGCGCCTCGAGTTTCCGGCAGCCGCACGGGCCGCCTTTTCGCGGGTAACCCCCGTACAGTTCCCGCACGCTGCGCAAACTCCTGCATTAACTATCGGCGTAGCGAGCGACAATTGTGTAGCAGGCGACGAAGCGGTAGCTCAGGCATCCTCATGACGAGAATCGGGGCCGTCGTCCGCCTCATCCGATACGCCCTTGGGGAACACGACCCTCAGCAGATAGAAGACGCCCTGGCCGATGAGGACCGGCGTCGCGAAGACGGTGATGCCGGTCACCACGACCGGCACTATGCGGAACTGGCCGAGCACCACCAGCACGAGGTACACGGCTTGCGGCGCGAGGTACCACCAGCGAAGCGGGGTGGCCACGCGGCCCGCGTCCGGCCCGGCGTCATCCGCGCGTACGGCACGCGCACGGCGCACGCAGTCGAACACCACGAACGCGGCCAGTGCGCCAGCAGCGAGCAGCAGCCCGGTAGCGAGCCAGAAGACCGGCCCGCCAAGTACGTAATCGTCTCCGGGCACTAGCCGGCGACCTCGGCGAGTCGCTTCACGATGGTCGTGAAGAACGGCTGGCCATCGGTGCCGCCGGTGATCGGGTCAACGACCCTCTCGGGGTGCGGCATGAGGCCGAAGACGTTGCCGCGCTCGTTGCAGATGCCCGCGATGTCGTCGAGCGCACCGTTGGGCGCCGACCCGCCGGGAGCGGTCGAGCCGTCGGTCTCGACGTAGCGCAGCACGACCTGGCGATTGGCGTTGAGCGACGCAAGCGTCTCGGCGTCGCAGGTGAAGTTGCCTTCGTTGTGGTTGATCGGCACGCTGATGAGTGAGCCCGCCGGCGTGTCGAGCCACTGGCAGGCGCTGTCCTCGACCCGCATGGTGACCGGCTTGCAGATGAACTTCAGGCCACGGTTGCGCAAGAGGGCGCCGGGCAGCAGGTGTGCCTCGGTGAGGATCTGGAAGCCGTTGCAGATACCGAGCACGGGCCCTCCCGCGTCGGCGAAGCGCACGACTTCGGCCATGACGGGGCTGAAGCGCGCAACGGCGCCACAGCGGATGTAGTCGCCGTAGGAGAAGCCACCCGGCAGCACGATCGCGTCGAAGCCGGAGATGTCGGTGTCGCCGTGCCACACGTACTCGGCGTCGTAGCCGAGGTACTTCGTGGCCCTGATGACGTCTTGCTCACAGTTGGAACCGGGGAAGATAACGACGCCGAAGCGCATGGCTACTCCTCCACCGTCTCGATGCGGTAGTCCTCGATGACGGGGTTCGCGAGCAGCTTGTCGCACATCTCCGAGACGGTCGCCAAGTCGGCGTCGGCCTCGATGCGGATGTACTTGCCGATCTTGACCTCGTGAACGCCCTCGTAGCCGAGGTTGACCAGCGCGCGCTCGGCGGTGGCGCCTGGCGGGTCGAAGATGCCCTTCTTGTAGGTCACGTAGATCTCGTAGCGAGCCATATCTATGCGTCCTTTCCGTCAGACGTCTGCTTATCTTCCTTCGCGACCTTCTCGGGCTTGGGCGCTTTGCCCGACTTCTGCGCTTCGTAAGACGCCTTGCGCATGGGCCGCATCTTCGTCCAGTCGATGTAGAACGCATAGATGATCGCCGCGTACGCAAGTCCAAGCGTGATCGCCTGCGCGTTGCGGCTCCAGCCCGTCTTCACGTAGGCGCCCAGCGCATATGACGCGGCCGTGAGCGCGAGCCCCACGACGAGGGTGATCCACCAGATGCGGCGCGCGGCCTTGAACTCCGGGGTGTCCGGGTTCTTGAGCGCAAGCGCCGAGGTCGACTTCTTGGTCGCCGATGTACTCGACTTCGAGCTGCTGGCCGATGACTTCTTCGGCTTTGCGGCGGCGGCGGACTTGCGGGTCTTGCCTTCCGGGCTCGTGTGCTTCTGATAGCGCGGATTCGTGGGGCTGCGACGGGCCATGCGTGGGTTACGCCTTCCCTTCCGGGATGAATGTGCGTCCGGTGATCAGTTCGTAGGCCTGAATGTACTTCGCCGAGGTGGCTTCGAGTACGTCGGCGGGCAGCTTGGGCGGCGGCGGGGTCTTGTCCCAGCCACTCGCCTCAAGCCAATCACGAACAAACTGCTTGTCGAAACTGGGCTGACTCGCGCCGGGCGCGTAGGTATCAGCAGGCCAGAAGCGGCTTGAGTCGGGGGTGAGCACCTCGTCGACGAGCGTGATCTTGCCGTCGATGACGCCGAACTCGAACTTGGTGTCGGCAATGATGATGCCGCGCGTCGCCGCGTGATCGCGAGCCGCCGAGTAGACCGCGAGCGAAACGTCGCGCAGCTCGTTCGAGTCGTCCTCGCCGATGATCTCTACCATGCGCTCGAAGCTGATGTTCTCGTCGTGATCGCCGATCTCGGCCTTGGTGCTCGGCGTGAACAGTGGCGATTCGAGCCTGCTGCTCTCCACGAGACCGGCCGGCAACGGGATGCCGCACACGGTGCCGGCGCGGTTGTACTCCTTGAGGCCACTGCCTGCGAGGTAGCCACGCACGATGCACTCGACCGGGAAGACCTTGGCCTTCTTCACGAGCATGAAGCGGCCTGCAAGGTACTCCGAGTACGGCTTGAACTGCTCGGGAAGATCGGCGACGTCGGCGGAGAGCAGATGGTTCGCGGTGACCCCCGAGAGCAGCTCGAACCAGAAGAGTGAGAGTTTGGTGAGCACTTCGCCCTTGAACGGAATCGGGTCGTCGAGCACCACGTCGAACGCCGAGAGCCGGTCTGATGCGACGAGCAGGAGCGAGTCGCCGAGATCGTACAGGTCGCGGACCTTGCCCTGGGAATCGGGCGTCAGCGGAATCATCGGCACAGAGAACTCCTCCGGGATCGCGGGTCGGATAGCCGGCCCGGAGTGTGACGAAGGCGATGGGGGCGCGGCGGCTCGCCGCCATTGTAGGCGAAGCGGCCGAGTGGGGCGAGGGTGCTTCGCGCTAGAGCGTGCCCGCTCGAGGCAGGTGGAACGCGACACCCTCGTACGACCAGATACGCCTGAGCGCAGCGGTCTTGCGCAGCTCGGTGATCGCTGACTTCTTGCTCGTGAACAACGTCGTGCGCGTCTGCTTGTTGAAGAAGCGATAGATCGCGACGCTGCCGGCGGAGGCCTTGGATGCGGCCCGGAACGCGATGCCCTGATACGTCCAGATCCGCTTTCCGGCGGTGCTGCGGCGATAGTCGTAGACCGCTGTGTCGTTCGTGAACGAGTAGCGATGCGTGTCCTTGTTGTAGAAGCGATACACCGGAATCGTGCTCGCAGCCGCAACCGACGTGTCCACCGAGAACGACGTGCCCTGGTACAGCCACGTCCCCGAGTGGCTCGAAGCCAGGTGGTAGCGCTCGGTCAGCGAGGCCGTGTACAGGTACGTCCCGTTGCTGCGGTTGCGGAAACGGAACACGCGCTTGAACTGCGGACCGGTCAGCGTGCTCCCGAAGTACCCGCGGTACAGCTTCCAGAAGTTCGCGTTGCCCGTGCACCCGCGTCCGACGAGGTCGTTGTAGGGCATTCGCGTACCGATGCTGGGGTTGTAGGTGTACAGCTTGTACGTCGCAAGATTCGACGTGCGGATGTAGTAGGTGGCGTGATACGCCTTGTCGGTGGTGCTCCACTTACGGGTGCGAAGTATCGTCGCGTTCGGCGCCCGATACTCGTAGTCGTAGTAGTCGTACAGTTCGCGGGCGGCGCTGTAGTTGCGCTTCCCTACCAGCACCCACGTACTGCCGGAGACGGTCGGCGCGTACACCCAGTTCTTGATACCAGCCGTGAACAGCGGAATCGTCGAGCCGTTCTTGCCTTCGCCGTAGCCGTCCAAGAGCCTCGCCCCGTGCCACATCTGGTTGCCGAATCCCGGATAGCGGTTGGTGGCGACCTTGTTGTTGTACGGGGGATAGTCCTGCACGAGGCTACCCGGGCAGCCGGCGCCGATCGCGCGGGCCAGCGTGGTCGAACCCGGCTGCGGCTTGGTTGTAATGAGGCTCTGCTCCTTCTGGAGCATCGTGAGCATGACCTTGGGGTTGATCTTCCAGGCCTGACACGCCTCCCAGATGATCTGCGATGCCGGCTTGAGCGGCTCGCCCTTATCGGGAGTGGTGTTCACGTTGCTCACGGTCTTGGACAGCGTGATGACCTTGTCGTAGTCCCTGGTTGAGTAGGACTTGAGAATGCCGTCCTGCGACTCGAGGAACGCCTGGATCTCGGCGACGGTCATCGAATCGTAGTCGCGGAGATTGGCGTTGGAGATGACCAGTTCGGGATCGTAGTCCGTCGCGAACGCCTGCGCCGCCGTGCCAAGCGCGAGCATGCAAAAGACGATCGCGATCATGAGGAGGCGCGCGAAGGCCGAAGGGCCTGAGAGGGTCGAACGCATGCGTAACTCGATTCTCATCGGAGCCGTGGTGTGATGTGGGCTATGACGGGTTCCAGCGAGAAGTATACCGCCAAGCACCTAGCCTATGCGCGCTCCGGTGACGAAGAGCACACCGAGCAGCCCATGAATCGATGCGAGTGCAAGGATCAGGTAGGCGGCCCATTTGTGCACGACGCGATGCCGTTTGCCCAACTTGATCACGCGAGCGCCGAGCAGAACCTGGAAGAGCACCACTGCGAACAGCGCTCCGCCGCCTATCGCCAACGTTATCGCCGTGACCGGCATACCGAGAATCATCGAGTGCTCCATCCGTAGTCGTCACCTGCGAGGATACCTGAGCAAGACCGCAAGCGAGCCCTCCCCGTGAGACCCGTGCCCAAGACGGGTATCAACAAGTAACGCCGGGGAGGCGTCATGGGGAAATCGAATCACAGAACGGAACGCATCGCACTTCTGTTGTGTGTGCTTACCTTCACCGTGGTAGGCGCTCTGGGCACCACAGGGTGCGCCACTCTGGGATATGCCGGAGCCACTGGTCAGGTGCGCAGTGCAAGCAGCTCCGCGCCCGCCGAGCAGCCCCTTCAGTTCCGTGCTGCATCTGAAGCCCACTCCGAAGGTGTCATCGCCGACAACGCCCGGATCACGGCTGCCGACAGTTCCTCGCTGGGCACGAGCAGCATACGCAGCGCGGCGAGTGGGAGTGCAACCGGTGTGACGGTGAGGTGCGTCGTTCGCGCTCGCAACGAGTGAGCTGCTGGAGCGCCGCGGGCCAATCCAACCGGCCTCTGAGATTGTCAGACGATCAGGCGATCACGCCAGCGGCAACCGTATCGAGAAGACGGTACCGCCACTCACCTGGGCTCGCACTCCGATGGTGCCCCGCATCCGCTCGATGATCTCCTTGGTGACGGCGAGGCCGATGCCGATACCGCCACTTGACCGATCACGAGCGCTGTCCGCGCGCCAGAACCGCGAGAACACCTGCGTCATGTCTTCCTCGGCGATACCGATTCCGGTGTCAGCGACCTCGATGAGCGCACAGTCTCCGTCGCGAAGCACACTCACGTGCACGCTGCCGCCAGCCGGCGTGTAGCGCGCGGCGTTGGAGAGCAGGTTGCCGACGGCCTGCTGCAGGCGATCGGAGTCGATGTTGGCGAAGAGGCTGTCCTGGAAGCTCGATGTAGCGCTGACGTCACACGTCTCGAGCAGCGCGAGGTGGGCGTCGAGCGCAGCCCGGACGGGCACGGCGACGTCAATCCGCTCGCAGCGGAACACGAGCGACCCGCGCTCGAGTCGAGTCAGCTCGAGGATGCCGCCGGCGAGTCGCCCGAGCCGCACGGTCTCGTCTCGCACGATACCCAGATGCTCCTCGTCGGCAGGAAGAACGCCGTCCTGCATCGCTTCGACGGTGGCCTGGATCGCCTGAAGCGGTGTGCGCAACTCGTGCGCGACGTCGGCGGTCAGGCGTCGCTCCATCGCGCGGTCGGCCTCGATGGAGTCGGCCATCTCGTCAAACGTCTTGCCGAGGAACCCGATCTCATCATCCGCGTCCATCCGCGTCCGTGCGTCCTGGTCCCCACCACGCAAGGCCTCGGCGGTCGCGGTGATGCGCTGAATCGGCTGGACGAGCCTCCGGGAGTACAGCGCGCCGGCGATCGACGCCAAAATGATCGCGGCGATGGCGGCAATGAACAGACCCATGAACGAGCCCTGCCGAAACTGCGTGTCCCGGTCGGTCATCAGTGCGCCGCGACCGTACGCCCACACGCGTACGCTGCCGACCGTCTGTCCGTTGACCTTGATGGCCGCAGTGGCGACCGGCCCGTTGGGCCTGAGGATATTGGCTTCAGTCGCCACCAGGCTCGGCTGGATGGCGCCGCCCTGCGTGATGATGGCCTGCATGTGCTTGCGCATCGTCGCCTCGTCGTAGACGAGCATGCCGTCGACGTCGAGCACCTGCACCCCGACATTGCTCGTCTCGCCGAGCATGGGAATCTGGCTCAGCGTCTGATAGCCGAACCCGTAGGCCGGGTAGTAAGTCGCGGTGATCGTCGCGACCCCGTCCGCGAACCGCTGCAGATTGTCGCGAACGTACTCGTTGAACTGGTAGCTCCACGCAACGGAAAGCAGCGCGCCGGCGAGAATCGCGGTCAAAGCGGCGACGGTCGCGAACGCTAGCGCGAGGCGACGACCGAACGTGCGAGGCCCGCGAACGGCCTTGCGGGACGCTGGCGGCGCGCCAATCTGCTCGGGCGCCTCGCTCGCTTGCTCGGCCGAGACGGCTGCCGAGTCGACCTCAGGCATCCGCGCTCTTCGGAGCCTCAAACCGATACCCCACGCCGTGAACCGTGTAGATGAACGTGGGCTCCTTGGGGTCGTCGTCGAGCTTGGCGCGTAGATTCTTCACGTGCGAGTCGATCGTGCGCTCGTAGCCCTCGAAGTCGTAGCCGAGCACCTTTTCGACCAGCTCCATGCGCGAATACACGCGGCCCGGATAGCGCGACAGCGTGGTGAGCAACTTGAACTCACTGGCGGTCAGGTCGAGCTCCTCGCCACGAAGAAACGCCTTGTGGCCCGCGACGTCGATCTCGAGATAGTCGAACACAAGCCGATCGCGCTGCGGCTCGCTGTCGACGTGGGCCCGGCGCAGCAGCGCGCGGACGCGAGCGACGAGCTCACGCGGCGAAAATGGCTTGACCAGGTAGTCGTCGGCGCCGAGTTCGAGACCGGCGATGCGGTCCTCTTCCTCGCCCTTTGCGGTGAGCATGATGATTGGCACGTCGGACGCGTTTCGGATCTGTCGGCAGACCTCTTCGCCTGAAAGCTTAGGCAGCATGAGATCGAGCACGACGAGGTCGAAGCGGTACTTCGCGAACGAGTCGACCGCCACTTGGCCGTCTTCTGCCGGCGTGACCCAGTAGCCCTCACGCTCAAGATACGCGGCAACGGCGTCGCGAATCGTCTTCTCATCTTCGACCAACAGGATGCGGCGGGTTTCCGCAGCCATTAAGCGCCTCCTCGAGTTCGGGACACGTACGTCTGTATCCATAGCAAAGTCTACGACCAAGCCGCTCTACCAGCGGCAACTCCACCGAATCTACACCCTGCCAGCGCTCCCGGCCTCAAGGCCTCGAGCCAGCAATAGTCACTCCGCTGTCAGCTCCGATGTGCACGCCGAGCACCGCGTGGCGGCCTTGGGTATGAGGGTCAGGCAGCGTGGGCACTCGCGGTCATCGGCTTCCTCCTCCTGCTTACGGAACCGGTTCACCGACTTCACCACCAGAAACAGTGAGAACGCGACGATGACGAAGTTCAGAACCGCCGAGAGAAACGCACCGTACGTGATTGAGACGGTCGGCGTGACGTGAATCACCAGGGCATCGAGCGCGGCCTTCCCGCCCCCCACCAGTCCGATCAGCGGGTTGATCAGATTGTCCACGAACGACTTGATGATCGCCGAGAACGCCGCACCTATCACGACACCGATCGCCAGGTTCACGACGTCGCCTTTGAACGCGAACTCCTTGAACTCCTTGAACATGCGCCCTCCATTCCTCGCCTGATGGGTCTGCCTGATTGCTCAGGATGAGGGTACCCCGACCGGCGATGCTCGGCACCGTTGACACTTCGATGAACATCAAACTACTATCGGGCGACACTACTTCGACAATCATCGAATCATTGGTGGCACATGGGACTTCTCGGAGACACGGGATCGAATTCGTACGCTTCGCCGGATGACGTCGTGCGACTGTCGTCGACACTGACGTTGAGCGACACGCTGGCCCGCTGGGGATTCCGGTGGGGTATCGGCCGGATGAAGGCGCGCTTCGAGCCTGGCCTGTATCGGGTTGGCGATCCCACGCCCGACTCGCCCGTCATCGTGACCTGCAACTACCGCATGACCGTCGACCTCGTGCGACGCGACCTCGCCGGCACCGATGTCTGGCTGCTGGTGCTTGAGACGTACGGCATCAACGTGTGGTGCGCGGCCGGCAAGAAGACCTTCGGCACCGACGAGTTGGTGCGCCGCATCTTCTCCACCCACCTTGCCGAGTACGTGGGGCACGAGACCATCGTGTTGCCGCAGTTCGGGGCCGTGGGCGTCTCGGCAGATGCGGTGCGCGCGGCGACCGGATACCGCGTCGTGTGGGGCCCGGTGCGCTCGGCTGACCTGAGTGAGTTCCTTGCGGCCGGCCTCAAGGCGACCCCCGAGATGCGCGCCGTGACATTCACCGTTCCCGAGAGGCTCGCGCTGTCGCCGATGGAGCTCGTGCCCTCGCTCAAGTACGGGTTGTGGGCGATTCCGATCATGGCGGCGTTCGCAGTGCTGGGGGCGTCGATCGGTGCGCGAGGCTTCGCTTGGCAGGCCGTGCTGATGGCGCTGTTCCCGGCGACCCTCGCCTTCGCGCTGGCGGTGCTATCAGGAGCGGTCGCTGTGCCGGCTCTGCTGCCGTGGCTCCCCGGACGCGCCTTCACCATCAAGGGCGCGGTCATCGGAGCGCTGGTCGCGCTTGGCGCCCTGCTCGCGCTGCCGGGCATGCTCGGGCTGATGAGCGCATGGCAGTGGGCGGCGGTCGTGCTGGCCGTCTCGGCGACCGCGTCCTACGTCGGCGTGAACTTCACCGGCTCAACGCCGTACACTTCTCCCAGTGGAGTCGAGTTCGAGTTGCGACGGGCCATCCCCGTTCAAGTCGTGGCGCTCGGCATCGCGCTCATCTGTTGGACCGTCGCCTGGGCGACGCGGATCGGAGGCTGACATGCAGGGACTGCGCTATCTCGAGGATGCCGTGACCCTCGCTCTCGACGCCGAGAAGTGCACCGGCTGCCGACAGTGCACGCTCGTATGTCCGCACGGCGTGTTCGCGATCGGTCCCGATAAGCGCGCGTACCTCGCCGATCGCGGGGCCTGCATGGAGTGCGGCGCTTGCGCGATGAACTGCTCCTCCGGCGCGATATCGGTCGAGCCGGGCGTCGGCTGCGCAGCGGCGATCATCCACAGCTGGATCTACGGCGGTGAGCCCACGTGCGGCTGCTCGACCGAAGGCGCGTCGGCGGGTGGCTCCTGCTGCGGTGATGCCCCTGCAGCGACAGCGGCACCGAGCACCGGGTGCTGCGCGAGCGTCGGCCCGGTCATGCCGCCGGTCGAACCGCGCGAGCTCGCACCGCGTGCGGTTCCGCAGCCCTCGAGTTGCTGCAGCTCAAGCGCCGGGCCGACGACGTCGGGCGAACGGGCTGCGCCTTCTTGATAGCACCGCTCGCCGACCGGTTCGGTCGGCTCGGGTAATGCCCTTGCACTCCTAAGCCGATAGTTGGTTTGGGAGGTAGCAAAACATGATCGTTCTCGCAGTCATCGTCGCAGCACTCTGCGCCTGCTGGTTCTTGCAGGCCTTCGTCGTCGCACGCAACCTCGGGCAGATCCAGGATCTCTCGAAACTCGCACCGCCCTCGCCCGCCGTCTGGCCTCGCGTGAGCGTGATCGTGCCTGCTCGCAACGAGGCTGCCGAGATCGGCAACTCGCTGCGTTCGCGCCTCTCCGACCGCTATCCCGACCTTGAGATCGTGGTCGTCGACGACCGGTCGAGCGACGGCACCTCGCAGATTCTCGCCGACTTCGCCGCCGCGGATTCACGCATTCGCGCTGTCCGGGTCGACCTACTGCCGGATGGGTGGCTCGGCAAGGTGCACGCACTCGAGCTTGGAACCCGCGAAGCCACCGGCGACTGGCTGCTGTTCTCCGACGCCGACATTGAGATCGCGCCCGGGATGCTCGGCCGCGCGCTTGCGCACTGCGAGGCGAACGGCTTCGACCTCGTTGCGCTGGTTCCCGAGTTCCGCAGCAAGAGCGGGTTCGTCGACGTGCTGTGGGCGATCTTCGTCCGCATCATGGCGATAGCCGTCAGCCCCGACTCCGTGCGCGATCCCAACTCCAAAGCGGCGGTCGGCAGCGGCGGCTTCACGCTCGTGCGCCGCTCGGCGTTCGACCGCACTCCGGGATTCGAGTACCTGCGACTCGAGACCGCCGACGACATGGCGCTCGGCGCAATGGTCAAACGCGCCGGCGGACGCTGCGAGTACCTCAACGGCCGCGACGCGGCATCCGTAAGCATCTACGGCAGCGTGGGCGAGTTCTTCTGCGGCGTTGAGAAGAATGGCGGTACATTCGCCGGCACGCCGTTCCCACTCGTCGCGCTCGTGTTCGCGCTGTTCGGCTTGATCGAGTACTCACCGCTCTTGGCGCTGGCTCTGGGGCTCGGTGCGCAGATCACGTGGCTTATGTGGCTCGGCGTAGCGACGACCGTCGTTGCGACGTTGACGACCGGGGCCGCGCTGCACCGCAACACCGGGCTCATCTGGCCGGCGCTCCTGTGGCCGATCGGCTGGGTGCTCGTGGCCGCCGCGGTGGTGCGCAGCGCGTTTCTCGTGCGCTCGCGCGGAGGCGTCGTGTGGCGCGACACGTTCTACTCGGCGGCCGACCTGCTCGCGGCGCAGCGCTTCAAGCTGGGCTAGCGAGCCGGGACACGACCAGCCCTCGCTCAGCCGATAGGCCCGCGCGGCTCGCGCACCGGTAACGTCGCATGGCGCGCGAGGTCCGCAGCGGCCGCGCGACGCAGCCGCACGATCCGCACGATCTGAACGAGCGCCATCGCGAGCGCTCCTGCGATGGCGAGCCAACCAACAGCGTTAACGGTCCAGGCGATCTCCTCGGCGAGCATCATCGGCTTGCCCTGGAGCAGCTGCGCCCAGTCGTGCAAGCTCCCCTCCCCGCCCCACAGCTGAAGCCGCTGGTACGGTGCGTCGGCGATGTAGACGGCGGCATTGCGCGCTGAGGCGCCGGCCCACGCCAGTAGCGGTGCGGCGGCCCAGAGCTCGCGGCGGGCGAACGCGAAGTAGGCAGCCAGCCCCAGCGGAAGCGCGACCTGTGAGATCGAGCCCGCTGCTGCCGTAACGGTCCAGGGCGCCCACATGAAGACCATGTGGCCGAACTCGTGCACGCCGAAGTCGACGAACCACAGCAAGGGGACGCGCGCACCGCTTGTCGCGCTGAGCGCCCCGATCACGATCACCGCCGCCGCGCTTACCGCCCACACCCACAACCGCTCACCCGGCGGTGCGGGGGGCGGATCGGCGAGCGCTTGGCGCACGTCGATGTCGTCGACACTCACGGCAGCGGCACCAGCAACTCGGTGATCGGCTCGTCGATCTCATCGGGGCCTGTGACGTAGACCTCCCACAGGTCGCGTGCGGGATCGAGGTCGCGCTCGTCCATCCACTCCTCGATCGCGGTCCAGCCCACCGCGGTGTCGGCGTACGGGCCACGGTGCACGGCCCGCACGACCTGACACGCCGGCAGCTCGTCGAGCTCGATACCGGGCGCCGGGACGCCGTCGGCGATGACCACCGCGATTCGGATGTCGTATTCACCGTCCGCCGAGAAGTCGCGCGGGAACATCGCGATGCACTCCTCGGCGCCGACCGCGGCCCCCGATGCGATGTGCGCCGCGATCTCGTCGAATGCCTGCGCGATCACGGCCGGAGCCTCGAGTGCGCTCACTCGGCGATGCGCGATCAGCGCCATGCGCTGCGGAACGTAGCTGACACCGATGTCGTACACAGGCATGCTCCCCGGGTTCGCGGAATGGGTCGCTCGGACTGACGGGTACAGCGTAGCGCAGGGCGTGGGCACCATGTGGTGCGGCCATCGGTCGGCGGCGCATTCATCCGTGCTTCACAGACGCCGCGCGGCTGCCGATACTTGCAGCATGACAACGTACACCGAGACCGTGATCGAGCAGACACCGGAGCGCATCCGAATCGTGATGCCCACTCAGAAGGCGGGCTGTGTCGCGGCGTTCATGTCGGTGTGGCTGGTGGGCTGGCTCGCCGGCGAGACCTTCGCGCTCGTCGGCCTCGTGCGCGAGCTCCGTTCGCTGTCGGTCGGTTCGATCTTCCTGGTCGTCTGGCTCATCGGCTGGACGCTCGGCGGCGCATTCGCGATCACAGTCCTCGCGATGTCACTGGGAGGGCGCGAGATCGTGACCTTCTCCGCCTCCGAGGCCCGTCGCAGGGTCGAGGCGTTTCGCATCGGGCTCGACTGGCGCTACCCCATGGCAGATGTGACCAACGTGCGACCGACTGCGAGTTCCGGCGACAAGAAGGAGTTCATCTCCTTCGACCACAAAGGCAAGACGATCCGATTCGGAACTGGCCTGTCCGAGGAGAACGCCACGGCGGCAGTCGAAGCGGTGTGGGAGCGGTTTCCTGCGCTGATGCCGCGCGTCGAACGCGTACGCCGCGAGGAGGCTGCGGCCGATTCCGCGGCACCTACAGTCGCGCAACCATGAGCCGACGGTCCGTCATCTCGAAACCGGCTCGGCCATACGCCGTGATCGCTGCGGCGTTGTCCACCTCGATCTGAACGAACAGCGCCCGCAGGTCGAGCGCATTCGCCTCCGAGCGCATCCGTCGAACCACCCTCGACCCGTGACCTCGACTGCGATACCCGGGACGGACGAACAGATCGTTGAGGAGCCCGACACGACCCCCGTATTGCATCGAGTAGGCGGTGGTCATGACCACGTAGCCGACCGGCTCGTAGTCATCGAGCACGAGCCACACCACGCCGTGCTGCCTATCGGCAATGAGCGTCTCGAATGCTGCGTTGGCGCGTTTCGCGTCGAAAGGATGGCCGGCCTCTTCGTGGAACTCCGCCATCATCTCGATAAGCATGGGCACATCTTCGACTACAGCTCTTCGCAATTCACGTCCCCCTCGTTGCAGGCAAGCCGGTTGTCGCAACCGGACGTACACTTCTCTCTTGGGAGGGAATACCCATAACACAATCCAGCGCGTCGTCCGACGGTCAAAGTCGCCGAAAAGGAGCCTGAAATGGCAGACCCGATTCTCGCTGCAAAGAACACCACCACTCAAGTGGTCATCCTGCCGAACATGGCCAACCGGCATGGTCTGGTGGCCGGCGCGACCGGCACGGGCAAGACCGTGACCCTACAAGCATTGGCAGAGGGCTTCTCGCGGATCGGCGTGCCGGTCTTCGCGGCCGACGTGAAGGGAGACCTCGCGGGCGCAAGCCAGGCCGGCGGTGGCAACCCGAAGGTCGATGCGCGTCTCGGCGAATTGGGCATGGCCGAGGGCTGGGACACGACGCCGTGTCCGGTGCAGCTCTGGGACGTCTTCGGCGTGAAAGGTCAGCCCATCCGGGCGACCGTCAGCGAGATGGGACCGGTGCTTCTCGCCCGCATGCTGATGCTCAACGACGTCCAGGAAGGCGTGCTCAACGTCGCATTCCGGGCGGCCGACGAAGCCGGCCTCATGCTGCTCGACCTCAAGGACCTGCGCGCTGTGCTGGCGTGGGTCGGAGAGAACGCCGAGCAGCTTCAGCGCGAGTACGGCAACGTCGCCGCGACGAGTATCGGCGCGATCCAGCGCCAGCTGCTGACCCTCGAGACTCAGGGCGCCGACAAATTTTTCGGGGAGCCCGCGCTCGAGCTCGCCGACCTCATGCGCACAGATCTCTCCGGTCGCGGCTACATCAATCTGTTGGCCGCCGACACGCTCATGCAGTCCCCGCAGGCCTACGCCACGCTGCTGCTCTGGCTGCTATCCGAACTCTTCGAGCAGATGCCCGAGGTGGGCGATCTCGACAAGCCCAAGCTGGTCTTCTTCTTCGACGAGGCACACCTGCTCTTCACTGATGCACCCGCACCGCTCTTGCAGAAGATCGAGCAGGTCGTGCGGCTCATCCGCTCGAAGGGCGTGGGCATCTACTTCGTCACACAGAACCCCACCGACATTCCCGATAACGTGCTCGGGCAGCTCGGCAACAAGGTTCAGCACGCCCTTCGCGCGTTCACGCCCAAGGACCAGAAGGCCGTCACCGCGATGGCCGAGACGTTCCGACCCAACCCCGCCGTCGACGTCGCAAAGGCCGTCACCGAGCTTGGCGTGGGCGAGGCACTGTTGTCCGTGCTCGATGCGACCGGTGCGCCCACGCCCGTCGAGCGCGCGTGGATCGTGCCGCCGCACGGCCACATCGGTGCGATCGCGCCCGAGCAGCGCGCAGCTATCCGCTCCGCATCGCCTGTGGGCGCCAAGTACGACACCACTCTCGACCGAGAGAGCGCATACGAGAAGCTGCGCGCTGCTGCGGCTGCTGCCGGCCAGACACCCGTCGGAGCTCCGGCCGTTGCTGCACCGCCGGCTGCAGCCGCTCCGGTGGCGGCGGCTGCGCCCGCCACCACCGCGGGCGCTCCTGTGCCGCCGGGCAACTACCCGACAGCTCCCGCGCAG
>JAAXWY010000020.1 GCA_013334745.1 Coriobacteriia bacterium | reverse complement strand
ATGACGATGTGAACTACGTCGTTGATGACGAGGACCTCGGCCCGGCCGGAGCGACGGGCGACTTCCGTGCGGCTGTGCCTTACGGGGTTCCGCTGCGAGTGACGATCGGCGGTATCGCGTGGCCGCCTGCTGAGGGATTCACGCTGAGTGACGCCGACACAGACGTCGCACTCGGGGCCGCCGACGCCATCCCCCCGAGCGCACCGCCGATAGTCTCGGCCGTCGCAGGTGATGCGACGGCGAGCGTGACGTGGGCTCCTGCGACCGACAACGTGGCGGTTGCGGGCTACAGGGTCTATCGCTGGACCAGTGCGCCCGTGGGCGCCGCGTACTCCAATCGCCACGAACTGCTGGCGAGTCTCGCGCCCACCGCGACGTCGTTCGCCGACACCGGGCTGACGAACGGCACGCCCTACCACTACGAGATACGCGCGTTCGATCTCGCGACCAACGTCGGCGCTCGCACCGAGACGGCCACGGCGCTCCCACTCGTCGCGCGCCCGCAGGTCGAGGTCACGCCCGGTGTGCCCGACGGCGAGGACGGCTGGTACCAGACGGTCCCCACGGTCGCGCTCAACACGCTCGCGGGCCGCACCAGTCTCTACTCGTTCGAGGCGTCGCCAAGCGAGTGGACTACCTACACCGGCCCGGTGACCATCCCCGGTGGGCTGTCCACGCTGTCGTTCCTCGATACCGACGGTTCGAGCTTCAGCGCAACCGCGACACTCGATTTCAAGGTCGATACATCAACACCCGAGGCGGTCTTCCTTATGTCTCCGGCGATGACGACGCCCGCAAGTGCGGGACGCAGCTTCAGTGTTTCGTGGGGTGCTACAGACACGGTCTCCGGGCTGGCGAGCTACGAGGTCCAGCGGCGTAGCAGCACCACCGCTTCCTGGACCACGTGGAGATCCACACTCGCGACATCAGCGGTCTTCGTCGGTACTGACGGCTCGAACAACTACTTCCGGGCCCGGGCGTTTGACGCAGCCGGTCTGGCCAGCGACTGGACCACCATCACCTGCACGCTGGTCCCCTACGATCAGGCCAAGCTGCGGTACGCCTCGGGCTGGAGCACCGCTCGCAGCAAGTACTACTACGGGGGGTCGACCCGATACACCACGAGGAAGGGCGCTTCCGCCACCGTCTCATTCACCAAGGGGACGCTCTATCTCGTCGCCAAGACCGGCCCGACGATGGGCAAGGTCGCTGTCTACTACCGTGGATCGAAGGTCGCGACCGTAAACCTGCACTCGACGAAGACGAGGTACCGCCAGGTATTCCGAATCCTTTCGAGGTCGAGCGGAACGAAGGCGTACACGGTCAAGCTCGTCAATGTGGGCGTGACTCGACATAAGCGTGTCGAGGTCGACGGCCTCGTCCTGAAGCGCTAGTGACGGGCGCTTCGCGATGAGCATGCCGAGGCGAAGCCGCATCACTGTGATCGCTGTCGTCGTTGTGCTTGTGGCCGCGATGGGGCTCGGATGGTACGCCGAGCGGTCGGTCACGTCGCCGAATGCACCACAGGGCGCGTACCGCGTCCGCGTGACTCGTGACGGAGACGAGATCGCTTCGTTCGATCTAGCCGGGCTGGCAGCGGTTGGCGAGCGGACCGTCACGACTCAGGGCGGCGTGGAGCGGGGCGCACCCGTGGTCGATGTGCTCGCAGCTGCGGGCGTCTCGGGCTGTAGCACCGTGACCGTTCTTGGCATGGGGACGCGTGACAGCGGGCGGCTCGAGATCGCGTATGCCGACCTCGGCCCGGATACCGTGCTCGACGTTGCGAAGCGAGGCACTGTGAAGGTGGCGGGTCCGTTGATCCCGCGCGATATGAGGGTCAGAGACGTGACGGAGATACAGGTAAGGTGAGCAGGTCACAGACATCGAAGCTCGGCGTGCGCGAGATGACGGTCATCGCGCTCGTCGCGGTGCTCATCCTCATCGCCAAGTCGGTGCTGCGGATGCCGATCAAGCTCCCGGGTCACGCGGGGGTGCTTTGGATCGCCGCGCTCATCGTTGGCCGCTCGGTCGTGCGCTATCCGGGTGCAGGCGCTCTCATGGGGCTTCTGGGAGGGACGCTCGTCGCCATCTTCCAGCCCAGCGACGCCGCCATCTTCTTCACGATAGCCAAGTACGTGCTCCCGGGGCTGGTACTCGATGCGCTGGCACCGCTCTTCGGCCAGCGTTTCGATCAGTTCCTGCCGGCGATCGTTGCCGGCGCGCTTGCGCACTCAGCCAAGGTGGCTGTCGACCTTGTGCAGGGGTGGGCGGCGGGACTCACGGGAGCGGTGCTCGCCACCGGAATCACGCTGCAGTTGGTGCTGCACATCGCCTTTGGAGCGCTCGGAGGGCTCGTCGCCGCGCTCATCCTTCGCACGCTCATTCGCGCCCAGATTCCGCAGCTCGCGGGCATCGCCGAGAGTGCTGCTCCGCCGGGGGTGGGCGAGTGAAGCGGAGAGGATGCATCCGCGGCGTCGTTGCTGTCGCCCTCGCGTGCTCGGTGTTGATCGCGGCGCCGACGCTTGCGATGGCGGGCGTCATCAAGGAGGGTGCGGGCTCGCATGCGTTCACGCTCGCGGACACCGGTGGGCTGCTCACCCTCGCTGACTCGGCGGGCGACCAACGGCTCACGCCGCCCTACGAGGCGCTCACCGTCTACAGTGGCGCGGCCATCGAGTTCGAGCCGCGCTCCCTGCGCGTCATGACCGATGGCTCGTATCTCGTCGCATGCGGCAAGCATGGCTACATCATGCGCATCTCGAAGTCGGGCACCGTTCTTCGCACCTACACGGCGGCCGATATACCCGGCCTTGAGCGACCCTTCGACGCGCTGCCGATGGACGATGGCGGCATGATCGTGGTTGATCGCGGTGCGCTGCAGAAGCAGGGCAGGGTCTTTCGGCTCGACAAGGACCTCGATGTCGTCTGGTACTTCGGAGGGACGACGGGCACCAACGCTGGCCAGGTCCTGGACCCGTTCGCCATCGAGCCCGTAGGTGGTGGCCACTACCTGATACCCGACAGTCTCGGCAACCGCGTGATTGAGGTCGACGAGGATCTCGATATCGTCTGGTCGTACGGCACGTATCAGAAGGAGGGGCCGGGCGCGGGTCTGTTGGTTCGCCCCCACAGTGCGCAACGTCTGTCGAACGGCAACACCCTCATCTGCGACTCCGAGGACCAGCGAGTCATCGAGGTCACCAAGGACAAGCGCATCGTCTGGCAGTTCGGCGTCACATCGGCATTCGGTTCCGACGACAAGCACCTCTTCGGCGCCAACTACGCTCGACGTCTCGCGAACGGCAACACAATCATCTGCGACTCCGAGAACGCTCGCGTCATCGAGGTCGACCACAACGGGACCGTCGTCGAATCGTACGGCACGATCGGGCGGCTCCCCCCGAGTGGTGGCGTGCTAAGTGATCCGCGTGCGGTGGTGCGACTGGCTGACGGGTCGACCGTGATAGCTGATCTCGGGAACACGCGGCTCGCACGCTATCGATACAAGCCGCGTACTTCGTGGGTGGCGACATCGGGCTTCATCGATCCCGCCGTCGGCAAGATGAAGTGGTTCACGAAGTTCAGCGTCGGGTCGACGTCTCCTGGGAGTTCGGTGGTGATGACCGAGTACTCGACCGACGGGCAGACGTGGGAAGACGTCCCGAATGGCGGGAAGTTGCCCGTATCGACCAAGGGGTCCGGCATCAAGTATCGACTGCAGCTGACGACCGGGGACGGCGACGAGGCACCGGTGGTCAACGATCTCTCGATCACGTGGAGCGAGACCGCACCAAGCACCGGTAACAACAACGGTGGGACGGCCAAGCCGAAGCCTACGCCGCGCCGGGGCTCGAACTCGCCGGGCTCGCAACGCACGACGACTCATGGCGGTTCGCATAAGGCCACCGCTGGTGGAAGCGGTTCGAACGAAACCACCACGCTCGCGCCAGGCGGCGACGGCTCCAGCGTCGGTGGTGGGACGAGCGGGGGGAGCGGCAGTGGGGAAGCGGCGTACACGCAGTCGACAACGATGAGCGGCTGGGTCATGAGCGAGGTCAAAGACGAGGTCGGCGGGCCCATCGGGAATTCGGGCACCGGGGGGTTCGGCGCTGACGCTGCGACGGGAACCTCGACCGGGACCGGGATAGCGGTGCTGTTCGCCGCCTACACGATCGGACTGGCGTGGTCACCCGCATCTCGATTGTTCATGAGGCTCGCAGTTTCGATGACGGCAAGTTGATGAGGATACCGGCCTACTTTCAGGAGGCGTGATGCTTCAAAGGATCGGAAACGCGTTGGCTCACCCCGAGGTCGCGATGTATCCGGTCGCGACGGCGCTGTTCTACCCGATACTTGTGCTGCTCGGGTTCGCGTTGGTCTACAACGCCTTCGAGCTGGGCCGATTCACGCTGGAGATGCTGCGACGGGATCGCACGCGCTCCGTCGCCAAGATCGAGTCGGCTGTGGCCGCGGCGCGTCTGAGCACGGCGTCCGATAACCCCTCGCAGGCGGTGATGGATCTCGGCACGATGAGCAGCAACTGGCTGGTGGTGCAGTTCGTGCAGATGCTCGGCACGGGCGCCGACATGAGCCGGACGCGGCTCTCCAAGTTGCTGGCCGAGGTCGAGATGCTCGCCACGAAGCGGCTCGACCGCACGCGGATCTGGATCCGTCTCGGTCCCATCATCGGCCTCATCACCACGCTCATCCCGATCAGCCCGGCGCTCGTGGGGCTTGCATCCGGCAACCTCGAAGCGCTATCGAACAACCTTGTGGTCGCCTTCTCGACGACGGTCATCGCGTTGCTCGTCAGCGGAATCGCCTTCGTCGTATCGATGTTTCGCGAGCGGGCGTACATGCAAGACATCGGCGACATCGAGTACGCGCTCGAACTGCTGGAGGCGTGAGCGATGGGGCTGGATGATCGCAGGCGGCTTTCAGGCGGCTCGGGTGGAACCTTCATGCGCCACCGCCGACTGTCGCACCCGATCCACCAGGAAGACCCGATGTCGATGATGGGCAATCTCTTCGACATCGCGCTGCTCATCGGCATCGGTCTGCTCATCATGGCGCTCAGCTCGTTTGGGCTGAACGACCTGCTCACCAACGCGGACACCACGATCGTGAAGAACCCCGGCACTCCCAACATGGAGATCGTCACGCGCAAGGGCGGCAAGATCACGCGGCTCAAGCAGACGGGCGTGCAGACCGAAGGTCCCGGCACCGCGGTCGGTACGGTCTACCGGCTGCAGTCCGGCGAGATGATATGGGTGCCGAGCGGCCCGACCCAGTAGCCTGCAGCGTCAGCCGCGCAGCAACCCCTTCGTGCAGGTGAAGCCTGTCTGCGTCCAGCGCCGTGCCCGGCAGTTGAAGCAGCTCGGTTCGTCGCATTCGACGTAGCACTCGTCATCATCGTCACGCGAGAAGCCCACGCATTCGCAGGCCAGGGCAGCGGCTTCGGTGACCGCCGCATCGTCGTCTACGGAACCCACGAAGGCCGGGTCGGCTGATGTCTCGACGATCGGCACCGGGCTACCCTAGAACGCCCGGAGCGCTTTGCGGTCGACGACTGTCCACGGCGCAGGTGCACCCTCGTCGCTGGGCTGCACCATAAGAACCGCGATCCCGTCGCGCAGGATGAGCTTGCAGTGCTGACCCACCACCACGCGCTCATCGTCGTCAAGAACCACGCCTTCGAGCGTGCGTACCTCATCGATGTCCTGATGCTTGATGTGCTCGACATCCGCCACGCGCTGGTCGTCCGCATTGAGGCGGAACTTGCCCTTGAAGCGGCCGTCGTTGCCGGTGAGCTTGAGTCCGGCCCCTGCGAGGGCGCCAATCACTCCGATGCCCGTTCCGCCGTGCTCCGAGAGGTGCGCGCCGATCTCCTCGGCAAGGGCATAGGCCTCGGCCTTCTGGATCACACGCTCCTTGGCCTCGCGCCCGTAGGTCATCAGGCGCTCGGGGTCCGCGAGGCGTTCGGGGACGACGACGGCAAGGCCCGGATCCGCGGCTTCGACGCTCTCGGCGGCAAGTCGTTCGGCGGCGCGTTCGATGACCTCGGCGAGCGACTCCTCGGCGATATCGGCCTCGAAGCACATCGAGCTGTTGTGCGAGGTGTAGGCGATGTCGGGGTGGATCAGGAGCTGGTGGCGGGTGACGCGACCCACCGTCGCGAGGCCTGCTGCGACGAGCGAATCGGCGATGATCTCGGCGATCTCTCCGGTGCCTTTGCTGTCGGCATCGTCGGTGTCGTCGATCGAGATCAGGATCCTCATGAGTGCTCCGTTTCGTGCGGGCGGCAGGGGTGCTCCGGCCGGAATCGTTGCTTGAACGCCCCACGACTCGGAGCGGTATGTACCCTGCCGAGTATGGTTCATGAACGGTCCGAACGCGAGACATCGCAACCGGGTGGTATCGTCGGTTTCGACGACGGATTCGAGCCGAAGGTGAGCCACATGACGGCAGGCGAAGCGCGCGTGACGGTGTCCGGAGCTGACCTCGAGCGGTTGCGATCGCTCTCGTGCATCAAGTGGTCGCGCTACGACGACGACGTGATCCCGGCGTGGGTCGCCGATATGGACCTCGCGCCGCTGCCTGCAGCCGTCGACTCGGTTGCGAAGCTCGCTGCCTGCGGCGACTTCGGGTACAACTTCGCCGCGCACAAGGAACTGCCCGAGCTGTTCTCGGAGTGGGAAGCCCGCCGGCACGGCTGGCGGCCCGATGTCGAGCGCACCCGCGTCTTCTGCGACGTGATGCAGGCGGTCGAGACGGTGCTGTGGCTCCACACCGAGCCGGGCGATGGCGTCGTGCTGTTCACGCCGGTCTACCACCCGTTCTACCCGGCCGTGAAGTCGACCGGCAGGCGCGTCGTCGAATGCCCGCTCGATCCTGACGGCTGGCGTCTCGATCCGGAGCGACTCGAAGCAGCGATCGACTCAACCACCCGCGCGATTCTCTTATGCAATCCGCATAACCCCACAGGTCGGGTGTTGGACGCCGCTGAACTCACAGCGATCGCTGATGTCGCCGAGCGGCACGACCTGCTCATCGTCAGCGACGAGATCTGGGGCGACCTCGTGCATCCGGGTGCGACGCACGTGCCGCTCGCATCTGTCTCCGACGATGCCGCTGCGCGTACCGTCACCATCTCGGCGGCGAGCAAGGCGTTCAACATCGCGGGGCTGCACTGCGCGGTCGCGCACATCGGCCACGCGGGCGTCGAAGCGGCGCTCAAGGAGCTCCCGCGCCACCTGCTCGGCGCGGTCGGGACGCCCGGTGCGATGGCGACGCGCGCGGCGTGGACCGAGGGCGAGCTGTGGCTTGGGGCGGTCAGGGAGCACCTCACGGCGCAGCGCGACCACCTTGCCATGCGCCTCGCGAGCGAGCTGCCCGAGATCGGCTTCACGCCGCCGGAAGGCACCTACCTCGCGTGGCTCGACATGCGCGCCTACGACCTCGGCGACGACCCGGCGAAGGCGATCCTCGAGCGAGGGCGCGTGGCGCTGTCGAGCGGGCTGGACTTCGGCCACGCGGGTGCCGGCTGGGCGCGCCTCAACTTCGCGACGTCGCGCGAGATCCTCGACGAGATCATCGACCGTGTCGCGAGCGCAGTTCGGGGCTGAGGGTCGCTCTCGGGCGCCTAGCAGGCTCCCGGCACGCTGCACGGTGCCGAACGCTCGAACTCCGGCGTCGCCTCGATGTGGGCGACGAGCTCGCTGCGGTCGAACTCGGCGTGAAGCAGGCACGTGATGTCCTCGGCCATCGGCTCGCCGGTGCGCTGCCAAGCCTTGGCGCGGCAGCCACGGCAGATGCGCGAGTACTCGCACGCCTCGGGGGCGCACACGCCCTCTGACTCCTGCTGGTCGAGTTCGTAGAGCTTGCACACGGCTTCCTGGAGCGTCATCTCGCGCACGGTGCCGATCGTCCAGTCCTGCGCGAACTGGCAGGGCATGATGCCGCCCTCGGAGTTGATGTTCATGTGGCCCTTGCCCACCGGGCAGGCGCTGATGGTCTTGAGGCGCTCGAGGCCGTTGCTCACGTCGATGCCGCGCTCGACGAACTTCTCGGCGACGAAGGGGATGAAGCTCGGCATGGCGCCGATGTCCCACTCCATCGTGGACTCCTCGGAAAGGATGTCCTCGACGATGAAGTCGCCGAGCTCGCGCCACTGAGCAGCGGTGATGCGGCCGTCGTCCTCGCCCTCGCTGCGGCCGGCGGTGATGAGGTCGCAGAAGTACAGGAGGCCGACGTCGAGCGCCTTCGCCTCCGCGATGAGGTCGTAGACGTGCGGCCACGTTGCGGCGCTGATGGCGGTCTTGATCGCGACCTTCACGCCCTCTTCGCGCAGGATCTTGATCGCCTCGATTACGCGATCGCGCGTGCCGGGGACGCCCACCATTGCGTCGTGGAAGTCGGCGGGGCCGTAGAGCGAGGTGGCGATCCAGTCGATGCCGTTGGCGCGCAGGCGCTTAGCGGCCTCACGGTTCATGAGCGTGCAGTTCGTCGAGACCGTCACGCGGATGCCGTAGCTGCGTGCGAGTTCGAGAATCTCCCAGAAGTTCCTTCTCATCATCGGCTCGCCGCCCGAGAGGAACAGGGCCGGGAGTTCGCGCTCGCCCATCTGGTGAACGAGTGCGATGGTCTCCTCGTCGGAGAGCTCGTTGGGCAGACTCGTGCAGTCGGCGGCCATGTAGCAGTGATCGCACAGTAGGTTGCACTTGTTCGTGATGTTCCAGATGACGTCGCTGGGACGGCCGAGCTTGAAGGCGGTGACGGCCTTGTTCTCGACGTCGGACAGCGGACCGTTGAAGAAGAGCGAGCGTACGTGTGCCATGAAGGTAGCCTCCTGCGATGGGGCGTCGCGAGGCTGCCGGCCTGCAACGCTGGCGCGGGCGGAAGCCCGTGCGGAAGCCCATTATGCGACCGAGAGCCCCGTTCGCGCACTCTTGTAACTATTGTGTGCGCGTGCTGGTATGGGTGGTGCTTCATCACCCAAGGGACCAAACGCCCGAACTCGCGTTGCGAGAGGACCACGATGCCCACACGCCCCACCATCACCTCACTCGCCGATACGGTCGAGATCGCACCGGGCGTGCTCATGCCCAGGCTCGGTCTGGGCACCTACAAGTCCGATGAGGGCCCCGACGTCGAGGGCGAGGTCACGGCCGGGTTCGAGCTGGGGTATCGGCTCATCGATACCGCTGCGCTCTACGGCAACGAACCCAGCATCGGCCACGCGTTGCGCGCGAGCGGCATCCCTCGTGACGAGGTGTTCCTGACGACCAAGCTGTGGAACGACGACCAGGGCTACGAGTCGACCCTTTCGGCGTGCGAGAGCAGTCTTGAGCGACTCGGCGTGGACCACGTCGATCTGTACCTCATCCACTGGCCGTGGGTCGAGCGGATGCGCGACACGTGGCGTGCGATGGAGCAGCTGCTTGCGAGCGGGCACACACGCGCTATCGGGGTCTGCAACTTCCTGCCGCATCACCTCGACACACTCGCCGAGTTCGCCTCGGTCATGCCGGCGGTCAACCAGTTCGAGTTCCACCCCCGGCTGCAGCAGCCCGAGCTCCAGGCCGCCTGCGAGCGGTACGGGATCACCCTCCAAGCATGGGCGCCGATCATGCGCGGACGCGTCAACCTGATTCCCGAGCTCGTGGGCATCGCCGGAGCGCATCGCAAAACGCCTGCTCAGGTCTCCATTCGCTGGATCCTGCAGAAGGGCTTCGTGACGATACCGAAGTCCATCCATCCCGCTCGCATCGCCGAGAACTGCGACGTCTACGACTTCGAACTGACCGCTGAGGAGATGGCGACGATCGACGCTCTGGATGCCTGCGAGCGTATCGGCCCGAATCCCGAAACGTACGTGACCGGCAACTCGGATTGACGGCTGCCACAGCGTCAGCCACGATTCCCACAGCCACGCACACGCATGCGCGACGCGCCTCTGCGGGCGGGCGCCGAACAGGAGATCGCACCATGAACTCACGAACGCTCGCACTCGTCGCACTGCTCGCCGCGCTTGCCGCCGGAATACTTGCATCAGGATGCTCGCAGGGCACTCCGCCACCGCCCAGCGTGGACAACACGAAGAGCGAGGCAACGGCGAGCGTCGCCGCGACGCTCGGCGTCGACACGATGATGACGGTGGCCGACTTCAAGAAGAAGCTGTCCGCCGAGGGGGTCAAGGTCAAAGAGGAGCCCACGGATCGTTCGGGACTCTTCATCCCCGCAACCTACATCCCCATGACCGTGGACGGCGCGTTCCTCCAGGTCTATCGCTTCAAGTCCGGCCCCGAGGCCAACGCGGCCGCCAGGACGGTCGACGCGGGCGGGTACATTCTCGGCGCGACGCCCGAGCAGCGCATCAACGTGAACTGGACCGGCTGGCCGGCGTTCTTCCGCCAGGGCGATCTCGTCGTTATCTTCGTCACTGAGAAGGGCGACAAGTACGCGAAACGTGACAAGGCCGTGTACACGGCGCTCAAGAAGGTGCTCGGTGCGCCCTTCATGGGCGGAAACACCCCGCCTGCGTCCCACAGCGGCGCGTCGTCGACGACGAGTGGAAGTGCTGCTGCCAGCGGGTCTGTGGGCTCGACGGGATCGGCCGTTGCGACGGGATCGGGCAAGTAGCCGGCCCGGGTTATCTCAGGTTTCGAGGTGCGATGAGCGCCCGAGTTGGGTAGACACATACCCGAGGGACACACGGCACCGTCGCCTGGGGGATAGACGTGAGTTATCAGCCGAGTGAGATAGCCGACCTTGTACTTCTCTTGGCCCTGGGCCCCGTCATCGTGGCCTCGTTTCGGCGCACGAAGATCGTTCTACCTGCGGCGGTCTACGCGGCGTTTGCGGCCATGATCTGCGGCTACACATTCACCATCCTTGAGGGGTTCTGGCTGTCTGACGTGTTCAACCTGCTGGAGCACGCTTCGTATGCTGTCGCCGGCGTTGCATTCCTTGTCGGCATCGTCCGGTTGCGCCGGTCGATGGGGCCTGGCGGAGAGGTGAAGCGATGAACACGGCTGTCGTCGCCCTCGACGTCATCTCGGCCGTGAGCTTCGCTGCCGCGGCGCTGCTGGTGCTGTTCGGGAGGTTCGAGTCGCCGCTTGTCAGCCGGGCCGTTCGTAATGTCTTCGCCGGCGCCATGGGGTTGTACGCCTTCGTCGGGCTTTCCAACGTGCTCGAGCACGCAGGCTTCACCACGCTGCTGGACACCTTCGAGGATTTCGCGGAGATCCTGTTCATCCCCGCCATCGCTTATGTGGCGACGATGATGTTGCAGAACCAGCAGGTCGAAGCCCAGCTCAGTTCGGCCCGCCAGATGAGCGCGCAAAACGATCTGCTCCTCAATATCGTCGACACGGTTCCCGGGGGAATCCTGGTCGTGGGACCCACGGGTGCTGTGACGTTCGCCAACGAAGGCGCCGAGCGGATTCTGGGAATGCGCAGCGATACCGGCGGCTCGGTTCGAATCACTCCCTCGTGGACGCTCGTCGATCCTGCTACTTCCGAGACGGTCGTTCTGGCCCAGATCGCATCCCAAGGTCCGCTCAATCGTAGGCGGCTGACGGCGCAGTGGCCGGACGGCACCTCGACCGACCTGGTGTTCAGCTCGACTCCGATGTCATCGCAGTCGGGCGATCTGGGCGGCAGCGTTATCGCGTTTGAGGCCGCAGGCGTTCGCGGCTAGTTCTCGCGAATTGACGTAGGTCATGTACGCATGGCTCGCGCGTGCGCACACTGGCTCCGAAGTGCACACTTGCCTGGAGGAGCCAATGACGACCGAACTCGCCGCCGACGCGGTCGACGCACAGCCCGCAACTCAAGCCCCACGCGTGTTCGATACGTACGCCGTGACGTACGCGTTCGGGATCCTGTTTCTCGTGCCCGGGGCGTTCGCCATCTCGCGACTCCCGTTTCGCGAGTACACGGCAGCCTACGTCTCGTTGGTCACCGTCCCGTTCGTGCTGGCGATCCTCGCTACGTTCCTCACCGACAGCGCAGATCCGATGCGCACCAAGCTCCTGCGGTCAGCGGTGCTCGTGCCGCTCGTGTTGCTCAGCGGAGTCACCGTGCTGTTCACCAGCAGTTTCATCGTCCTGCCGATAAGCCAGGTGCTCACGCCTGCCGGCTTTGACATCGCAGGCCCCATCGCGATCGCCTCGTTGATCGCGCTGGCTCTGCCGCTGCTGCCGGCGACGTGGCGACGGCTTCGTACCCGCATGACCGTGCGCTCGGCGGCCCAGACCGCGGCCATTCTCTTCGCACTCACTGTCGTCGCGATCGTCGTTGTGCTCACCCTGCGAGACGATCGCACCCTGGCCACGATGCAGCGCAAGGACGTCGTCATCTACATCGTTGGCGCGCTCGTCTGGTACCTGCCATCGTTTGGAATCGCAGCAGGCGCCTGGAGGCGCGTCGACGTCGTCTAGTCTGCGCGTCCACACGCTGCTCAAGCCGGCTGCCGACGCGCTATGCTGGAGCGGTCTCGCCGTGGGCGAGGTCGGTCCGAGCAGCAGTCCCGCTTCTCGGAGTCAGGGGAGGCGCAAGAGCGTGAGCCCGATACTGATCGCCGCGATGATAACCATCCTCGTGGCCGCAGCCGTCTACACCGTCGCTGTGTTCGCCGAGCGGCGAGCGGGCGTTCTCAAGACGTGGCACCTCGTGCTCTTCTGGCTCGGGTTCGTATTCGATACGACGGGCACCACACTCATGGCGCAACTCGCAGGCGGCTGGAAGTGGGACTTCCACGGTGTCACAGGCGCAAGCGCGATTGCACTCATGCTGCTGCACTCAACATGGGCCACGATTGCGCTGCTGATGCGTCGCGAACGGGTGCTCCACCAGTTCCACAGGTTCAGCGTCGTGGTATGGGTGCTGTGGATGATCGCGCTTCTCAGCGGGTTCGCGATGGTCGGATATCGGATGGCGACACGCGGCTGACCCCGCCGTTTGCGTAAATTTATGTGAGATTCCTCACAAAACCCCTTATGCTGGACGTCCAACTCTCCGAATAGTGACTGTGAAGGACGCACTAGGTCGGGATTGGGGTTCGTTTCGCTGTGACGAATACTCGGCCTGCCAGCCTGTCACACGAAGTACTGAATACAAGGGGTAGCTGCAATGTCGATGAACGCATCAGACCGCCGCATGGATGTAGCGATGGGCCTCGGCGCGCCGGACGATCCGGTTGACGTCACCATCATTCTGCCTGCGTACAACGAAGAAGACAGTGTCGATGGCGTCTACGCGCAGGTCGTCGACGTGCTTGAGAAGGCCGGCCACAGCTTCGAGATCCTCTTCGTCGATGATGGTTCCAATGACGCCACGTGGCCGAAGGTCAAGGCGCTCGCTACGATGGACAGCCGTGTACGTGGGCTGCGTCATCGACGCAACTTCGGCAAGGCGGCCGCGCTTGCGAACGGGTTCACGTATGCGCGCGGCGAGATCATGGTTATCTGTGATGCCGATATGCAGTACGACCCCAACGACATCATCCGCATGATCGACAAGGTCATCGAGGGCTGGGATGTGGCGACTGCCTACAAGGTGGTTCGTCGCGATCCGCTTTCCAAGCGCATCCCGTCGTGGTTCTTCAACTTCTTCGTGCGCAGTACCACCGGCGTGAAGCTCCACGACATCAACGCCGGCCTCAAGGCGTTCACCCACCAGGCCGCAGACGACCTCATCAAGTACGGCTACGGCGAGCTTCACCGCTTCTTCATCATCCTGGCGGCGCGCAAGGGCTACTCCGTATGCGAAGTCCCGGTCGAGAGCCTCTACCGCACGAGCGGCAGCTCCAAGTACGGCATGGAGCGCTACATGCGCGGCGCGCTCGACTTCCTCACGGTGTTCTTCCTGTCCGGCTACGGTGACCGTCCGCTGCACCTTCTCGGGGGACTCGGAGCATGGTTCCTTGCGATGGGCACCGCCGTCTTCGCCTACCTCGGATTCGCAGCAGCCTTCATGGGCCAGAGCATCTCGGGCAAGCCCTCGCTGATTCTCGGCGCACTCTTCCTCATCACCGGCATCCAGCTGCTCGTGTTCGGCCTGCTCGCCGAGATGATCAACAACCTTGAGCGCCCGCAGGCAGCAGGCTCCAAGATCGCGCAGGTCGTGCGCATCGACCGCCGCTCGGCGATCGTGCTTGCGCCAGGCGTTCAGGTCGAGCGCCGCAAGGGGTCGCGCGACGCGGCGCACGCACCAACGTCCGTGCCGCAGCCCGCCGCCCCGCGGCGACGTGCGAGCGACCGCGATGCGCAGCCTGTTGCGGTAGGAGTCGAGCTGACGCGCGACGCCGTCTAGGGGCGCGTGCCGTCCGTAGGTGACAGTTGCTCGGCGACGAAGCCGACCCACTGGATCCCCACGCTCGCCACGAGCAATACCGCGATGAGCAGGAGCTTGGGATCCTTGAGGTGCTGCTTCAGGATCCGGCCGAAGCTCGCGAGTCGGTTGGCGACGAATCCGCTCACGGGCACTCGTCGGGAGAACTGCGCTTTGGCGCGACCGCGTACGTAGAGCCAGCGCGAGAACTGCGACAGGCTTGTGCGGGCCGGATGAACGATCACCGCTGTGGGGACGAATACGATGCGCTTGCCCGCGTTGCCGTAACGGAACGCGAGATCGGTGTCCTCGCCACCCCACGTCAGTGACTCGTCAAACCCGCCGAGCTCTCGAATGACCGCCGTCCGAGTCGCCCAGTTGCCTGCTGCGATGTTGTGCGTCGTGCCGTCGGCGTCGACAGGGAACATCGTCGCGTACCCGGCGCTTCCGCCGGCCGGAAAGCCGAGCGCGGAGATCGAGTCGCCGATAAGCCCCGAGGGCGGAATCTCGATGTCACCGACCGCCGCGCTCACGGTGGGGTCATCCAGGGCTCCAAGCAGCCCCACCAGCCACCCGTCCTTGGGCTCACAGTCGTCATCGACGCCGATCAACACGCGGCCCGATGCTGCTTCAAGCACGCGGTTGCGGTTGTAGGGAATCCCTCGGTGGGCGGGCAACGAGAGCCACCGCACCCCACGGCCATCGACGTTCTCGGTCACGGAGTCGGCCGATGCGTCCTCCACGCCCACGACGATCTCACGGTCTGCGGGACCCTCGATGGCCAGGAGCCTGTCGACGAGTCGGTCGAGCTCGGGGATGTGCGCGCGCGCGATGATCCCGAACGTGACGGCGGGCGAGTCGCTCATCGGGCGTACCGCTTCTTGCCGGCGAGCCGCGCCACCGTGTCGAACGCGTCGAAGTACCGACCCGAGCGCTTCAGGCGGGTTGTGAACACGCTGTCGGTTCCGTAGATCGGGATGCGGCGAATCTCGTATCGGTTGTGCCCGCCCCACTTCACGCTCACAGCCGCGTCGAGTCCGGAGTCCGCAAGTGCGCGCTCGGTCTCGGGGGAATGCCAGCCGAAGGGCAGTGCGAAGTAGCGGGGCGAGTATCCGTGCTCGCCGAGAATCCGAAGTGACGTGGTGATGTCATCGAGCGCATCCTCGTAGCTGAGCTTGTTCATGGGGAGGTGCGCGTGACCGTGCGATTCGACCGCGACGCCTGCGGCGGCGAGCTCGGCGATCCCATCCCAGTCCAAGAGCGGCTCCTCGACCTCGCTCCACGGCATGATCCGCTGGAGGGTCGTGGGCTTGGTCCGCCACTCGTTGTCCTTGCCGACGAACGAGGTGGGGATGAACGTCGTGGTCTGGCGGGCGAGCCCGAGCCGCGTGAGGATGGGCAGGGCGAGCGTGCCGAGGCTCAGGAGCCCGTCATCGAAGGTGATCGTGAACGACTTGGGCGTTGCGGTCATCGTTCCGAACGGACCGGTGGCGACCGCCTCCTCAAGCGTGAGCGGCGTGAAGCCGTCCTCGAGCATGCTCGTCAGGTGGCGCTCAAGCGCGTCGACCGAACTCGCGTAGCGACTCTGTCGGCCGGTCACGATGTGGTGGTATGCGAGTATGAGTGGCCAGTCGTGTGTCATCGTGATCCCTAGTACCAGGTCCGGCCCGACAGCCGGCTGAGCCGACGGGTCTGTTCGAGCGTCAGTCGCTCACTGCTGTCCGAGCGCCGTTCTCCCCACTCCGAGAGCCCCTCGCGCATGCCGACGAGCATGCGGCCGGCTCGGCCGTTGCGCACCGCCGCCACGAAGCTCTCGGCGATCCACAGGAATGCATGTACCTGAGCATACGGCACCGGAAGGAATGTGGCCGCGATGCGAAGCTCGCTGCGGACGTAGTTTGCTTCACGGTCGCCGGTGTTCTGAGCGGCCGGGATAGCGTAATGCGTCACCACGATCGAGGGAACCAGCAGGATGCGGCTGCCCGCGCGTGCGAGGCGAAACGACACGGTGTTCTCCCACGAGCCCCAGCGCACGCCGTCCGGATAGCCTCCGGCCGCACGCAGCTTCGGCACCCGAAACGCGACCGCTCCTCCAAGGAAGTACGCGATCTCGGTGTTCTCGGCGGGCATTCGCTTGCTACGCAACGGAATCTCGCGGCGGCGCATGCTGCCGTCGGGGGCCGTCACCTTGAAGCACAAGACGTCGAAGTCGGGGTTGTCGACCAGCGTGGCGGCTATCCGAGTGGCGGTATCCGGGGTTGTAAGCTCGCAGTCGTCGTCGAGGTTGATCACGACGTCGCCGGTGACCCGAGCCAGACCCGTTGTGAGCGCGGCACCAAGCCCACCGCTTTCAGCAAGCGCGATACAGTTCACGTCGGGGAAGCGCTCGGCGACCATCTCGGCGGTCCCATCGGTCGAGCCGTCGACGACCACGACCACCTCTCGGTTCGCGTAGTCCTGCGTCTCGATGCTCGAGAGACACACTGCCAGTGCGTCTCGCCGGTTCTTCGTGCCGATGAGGAAGCTGAGTCGGGGGGATTCCATGTCGTCTATCATAGCGTGGCAGGCTCGCTGGCAGGGGAGGGGTGCGAGGTGCGTCGGAGCGTGGCACGAGGTGCACTTCTCGGCATCCTAGGGCAGGTATGGCATCTTGCCACCGCCTTCGTGCTCTACGCCTACCTCGCTCGGCAGTTGGGTCCGGCCGGGTTCGGCCAATGGCGCCTGACGCTGTCGGTGCTCAACTGGTTCGAGATCCTCCTGTTCGCGGGTCTCATCAAAGTATCGACGAAGCGCCTTGCCGAGGCCCCGGGCGAGCTGGTCAAGCTCACGCGCGCGTCGTACTTCGGGCAACTGCTGATCGGACTCGTCGCTTTCGGGGCGCTGTTCGTGCTCGCCGGACCGATCTCGATACTCCTCCGTGAGCCGAGGCTCGCGCTTCTGCTGCGCGTGGCAGCGCTCGATATCCCTGTGTATGCGCTGTTCATGACGGCATCGGCACTCCTGCTTGGGCGGCATCGTTACGAGAGGCAGTCCTTCGCGTGGACCGTCTATGCCACGGCGAAGTTCGCCGCCATCGCGGGCCTCGTGCTGTTCGGGTTCTCCGTGCCCGGTGCGCTCATCGGAAACGCGCTGGCGTCTCTGGTCGGCCTTGCAGCGGCGTTCATTCCGCTTCCGCGCGATCGCGAAGCCGTGTCACTGGCCGAGCTCACGCCGCTCGTAGGCAACCTGCTCGTGGCGTCGATCCCGTTCCTGGCCCTGAGCCTCGTGGAGGGGCTCGCGACGAGTGTGGACCTGTGGCTGGTCTCGGCGTTCGTTGCCAACGCCGTGGCGGTGGGATGGTACGCATCCGCAGCCGTGCTCGGCGAGATTCCCACGTTCATCTTCACCGCGCTCGAGCGCGTGCTGTTTCCGTCCGTGTCCGGCGCCCGCGCCGACGGCGACTCGGCGCTTGCGAATCGCTACGCACTGCAGTCGGTGAGGTTGGCGATCATCGTGACGACCATCGGCATTGGCATCATCATCGCGAGTGGTCGCATCGCACTGCACCTGCTGTACTCGGCGGAGTTCGCCGGTGCCTACATCCCGTTGTGCATTCTGATGGTGGCGGGACTCGGGCGCACCGTGCGTGCGATCTGTGCTCAGGTGCAGATGGCGCGTGACCAGCGCAAAGAGGCGCTCACGATCCTGATCTCGTCGGTGATCCTCGAGTCGGTGCTTCTGGCGGTACTTGCGAGCCGCTGGTCGGTCTACGGTGCGGCCGCAGCCGCAGCCATCTCCGGGCTCATCGCCGGAGCATGGGCGACCATCGCGCTGCGCGACATGCTCGGATGGCGCCCGTTGTCGACGCTGGTGCGATCCCTCGCCGCGGCCGCGGTGATCGGCACCGGGCTTCACTTCGTGGCGCAGGCAACCGCCACGCTCTCCGAGTTGCCGCTTGTGGAGACCGCCGTGTACGCCGTGGTGATTCTGGCCGCTGGCGTGCTCTACCTGGGGCTGCTCGCGCTCATCGGCGAGTTCGATGCCGACGACAGGGCGTCGGTCCGAGGAATCGTTGCCAGAGGTCGCGCAGGCTCTTCGGCGTGACGCCGACTCGGTCTCAGTAGTAGGGCGTGATGCCGGCGAGGTACTGCCACTCTTCGGTGCTCAGGCCGTTCGCCCAGTCCCGCAACTCGGGCGGCGTGCCGTCGAGGAAGTGCGTGCGCGCGATGGCCTCGCTGAACGCCGCAGCGCTGGCGGGTGTGGTCGCGAACCGCCAGTCCTGGTTCGTCTGGCTTCCGCGCTCAACCGAGTCGTAGTACAGGATGCCGTCGACCGAGTCGTTCGCGGCGATCCGATCGTACGCATCGGTGATCCAGGCCGCCTTGTCGCCGCCCTCCTCGACCGAGGCGAACTCCGCTATCACGATCGGCTTGTCGAGCGTACGAAGGTAGGCCAGCGGTTCCGAGTAGATCTTCGAGTACGGCTTCCAGACGCTGTCGGCCCGGGTGGTGCCCCAGTTGAACCCGCTGATCGCGGTCCAGTCGACGTACTTGTCTCCGGGGTAGTACGCGGCGTACGAGTTCGCGCGGGTATCGGGCACGCTTTGGTGGTTGATGGACCACACCCAGGTGACGTTGGTTGCACCCTCGGCCTCGAAGATGTCGTGGATGTGGCGCCAGGCGGTGATGAACTCAGCGGGTGTGTTGCCGTTCACAGTGCCGCCCCACGGGTACCAGTCACCGTTCATCTCGTGCATCGGCCTCAGCATGATGGGCCCGCCGAGATCGCGAATCTGCTGCGCCCACTGACGAATGTAGGGGTCGAAATCGCCCTTGTTGATGCGCTTGAGCGCGTAGTCGGGCTGCTCCTCGGGGTTCTCCAGGTCGTTGGCGTTCTGACCGGCGTCCCACGGCTCCCAGGTGATCATCGGGACCTTGCCGCGCCGCATGACGGCGATGCACGTGCCGGGATCGAACTCGGAGCGGTTGTTGGCCGCCCACGGCTGGTACCACATCACGATCGACACGCCTCTGCCGGCGGTTGTCTCGGCAGACTCCAGCTGCGTGATGGTGTACGGCGCCGGTGGCGAGTACGTCCCCAGATACGCGCCGTCAGCCGGAGCCGCGAGCTTCCTGGCGACTGGGATTGTGGGCGTAGCCGCATCAGACCACGCCGGTCCGTCGGTGTGCACGGCGCCCCCACCCCCGCCGGGTATCGCGCCCGCGCCGCCGCAACCGGTCAACGCAAGCATGCACGTCGCGAGCGCGAGCGCGACGACGAGCATCCGGTGGGTCCGCGTTACCCGCGACGACGTCCTCATGGTGTATCGGACTCCTCGTACTCGGGGGTCGCGGGGTTCACCGAGTACCGCACGAAGCCCTGAAGGATGACGACGTGCGCGACGATCCACGCCACGTTGTTGATCACGGACGGCTGCGGGCCCTGTGTGAGGAGCCCGTATACAGCGGCGAGCGTCAGTCCCGCCAGCACCGCGATCTGCCAGCGCACCGGCTTCAGAGTGACCCGGCCGCGGGTCTTGGGAGTGACGACGAACTTGCCGGGAGTGGCCGAGAACACAGAGAAGAGTGACTTGATCTGGACCGGGAACGACGCGAGCGTGAACCAGAGCGCATCGAAGCGGAGCTGGTAGTTGCCCGAGTAGACGAGCAAGGCGAGCGCCGAGAGCACGTAGGGCAGGAAGTGGACGGGATAGTTGTTGGGGACCTGGACCGGGCGTGCGCCCGCGAACAGATAGAACGCGGGGAGCAGCAGGTAGGACAGGTACGCCCAGCCTGTGAACCAGTAGATGAAGCTCAGCGCGTACTGAAACGCCTGAGCAGGGCGCATCTTCGCCGAGAAGGGCCGCCGCTTGAAGAGGATCTCCAGCCCGCCTCGGCCCCACCGGAACTGCTGATTGAAGTACGACCCGACGTCCATGGGGCCGAGGCCCTCGGCGACGACCTTCGCGACGTACTCGGAGGTGAAGCCCTTGTCGAGCAGCAGCAATGACGCGCGCAAGTCCTCAGTCACGGAGTCCTCGGGGATTCCGCCGATGGCCTCGATCGCCGAGCGGCGGAACACGACGTTGGTGCCGCATGAGAAGACGGCGCCCGAGCCGTTCTTTCCTCGGAGTATGGGGCCGTAGAACAGCGCCTGCTGATCGTGGGCGCCGGCGGCCACGCGGTTCTCGGGCCGGTTGTAGTAGACCTGCGGCGTCTGGACGAACGCGACCTTCTGGTCCTCGAAGACGCCCATGACGACCTCGAGGAACTCGGGGTGGGCGATCTGGTCCGCATCGAAGATCGCGAAGTAGTCGCCGTGCGTCATGGAGAGCGCATGGTTGATGTTGCCGGCCTTCGCACCGCGGTTGTTGTCGCGCACGATGTAGCCGACGGGATACCGGCTGGCCAGGTCGCGCACCTGCGGGCTCTTGCCGTCGTCGAGGAGCCAGACGTGCGCGCGTGGGTGGCGGATCCGGGCCGCCGCGGCGACGGTCTTCTCCACGATGTCGATCGGCTCGCCCATCACGGTGACGAAGATGTCGATGCTCTCCTCGGACGAGGAGAAGTCCGCCAGCTCGGGCTCGGTCCAGCGCTGCCGGGACACGGTGATCCAATAGCCGGCCGCCTGCACGATGTTGAACACCTCGGCGATGACCAGGATCCAGTACAGGAACAGATTCTCCGGCTTGGCGACGAGCAGTAGCCAGCGCAGGTACACCAGAGCGAACACCGCTGCGATGACCGACAGAATCCGGCAGTTGCGCAGGTAGGTAGCGCGCCGTTCGCGCGGAATCTCGATCACGGTGTCACCCCCTGCGTGGAGGAGGCACTCGCTGCCGGGAGGAAGAAGCTGTTGTGCGTCTCGCCCACGAACAGCGACACGCCGATCCGGTGCAACTGCCATTCATTGGTGAGCGTGTAGCCTTGCGCGATCAGCGACTCGATGGCGTTCTCTCGGTCCATCGTGATCTGCGGCGTGTCCTGCCATGAGCTTATGAGCCAGACACGATTCGCCGAGTGCACGCGCTTTCGGATGTCCTCGCCAAGCAGCACGGGGTCGGAGCGCAGCCTTCCCTTCGGGTCGAACGCCGGCAGGCCCTTGGTCGCCGAGTACACGCGCGGAGGTAGGTAGTACTCCGCCACCGAGTTGACGAAGTAGGGGACCAGCAGCACGGCATCACCCGGTTGCCAGCCGCGCGTGACGATCTCCATCGCCTCACGGTTGTCCCATTTCACGATCGAGTCTCGGTTGAACGACTGGTCGGCCCAGCCGATCGCACACATGACGAGCAGCAACGTCGCGACGATGCGGTAGGTGCGTGGCTTGAGCTGGGCGAGCAGGCGTGCGAAGAGGATGACGACGGGTGCGAGGAACGCCGTGAAGTAGCGCGAGTCGAGTACCGGCTGCCATTGCCCGAGTGCCGCGAGCACGGTGACCGAGCCGACACCCGAGATGAGCAGGTAGATGGTGCGCCGCGACACGGGCCTCGCGAACCCAACACTCAGGAACACGAGGGTTATGAGCAGCGGCCACACCGCTGCCAGGTCGCGCGAGACCAGCTGCGAGTGAAAGCCGGTGAGTACCTGGACGGGAACGGCGATGAGCTCGTTGAAGTGGATGCCGAGGGTCGGCGCGTCCCAGCCGTAGTTGAGGGGCTGCGTCGCCAGGTCGGCCGTGCCCTTCTGCGAAAGGAACTTCGGCAGCCACCACGAGAGCGGGAGCGCGACCATGACCATCGCGGCGAGCCAACCGTAGAGCTCGGGAACGTCTCGGAAGATACCCCACGGACGGGTCCACGACAGCGCGCTGGTGCCGTCCTTGCGCAGGCTACGCGTTCGCGCGATGACCACGTAGAACAGCACGAAGACGGCCTGCATACCCGTGAGCAGGACGAAGAAATATTGCGTCATCGCGCCGGCCGCCGAGCACAGCCCGTACAGGCCCCACCAGTACCAGCGGTTCTCCTCGAGCGACTTCCAGAGCGCGCCGATCGAGCCGGTCGCAAACAGCAGCATCATCGTGTACATGCGTGCCTCTTGCGAGTACCAGATGAAGAACGGCGAGAGGGCGAGCGTGAAGGCTGCAATCAGCCCGACGCGCCGGCCGTAGACCGTCCGAGCCGACCAGTACATGACGGGGATCGCAGCGATTCCGAAGACCGCCGGAAACAGCCGGACAGCGACCTCGCTCTTCCCGAACACCCACACCCAGTAGTGGAGCAGTACGTGGAAGAACGGGGGGTGCACGTTGCTCGACATCCGCTCGATGAGCGTGGTGAGCGACCACGAGGCCTGCCGCACCGATGTGCTCTCGTCGAGCCAGAAGCTCCGTGTGTTGAGCGTTGCAAGGCGAACCAGCACGCCCAGGAGCGTGATGCCAGCGACCGCGAGCCAGCTACGGTCCGGTTTCGGTCGCGTGGACCGACTCTGTCCAACGGCAGGGAAATCCGACAATTCGTTCGCTCACCGGGCTCGGGGAAATGGCTGCGTTCAGGTTACCCGAATCCCGAGGTCGGCGGGGGTGGGCCCCGAGTTCCCATGGGCGGGCGGCAGAGTGTGACGTAAGTCACAGAAGAAGTGCACTCCTGGGGGTTGAGGAAGCGTCCGGGCCTTCCGATACACATGGTGAACGTTGAAACGTAAGCAAGGGATCACTTCGAACCAACCGGTCCGATCCCGACAAAGGCAAACCCGTCGCGAGGCGGGGACGCAAAGCCAAGGGTCTCTCGGAGACAGCCTAGCTACCGAAGGTGAAGGCAATGAAGCGTCTCGTACTCTCGATTCTTGTGGCAGTGGCGATTCTCGCCGCATCGGCCTCTCCCGCATTCGCGGCAGTCAAGGTTCGCTCTCGCGCTCGCGCCCAGAGCGGCAAGATCGTCTTCACCGCCAAGCTCCTCCACGGCAGTCACGTGCGACGCGGCAAGGTTCGCATCGCCATCTACCGCAGTGGCCACGTGGTTCGTCGCCTCACCGCCAAGCGCTCCGGTACTCGTTACATCGCGACATGGAACCTCAAGACCAGCTCCGGCGCACGCGCCTCGGCCGGTCGCGTGACCTACCGGGTCGTCGCTCGGACCGCGCGAACAGGCAAGGGCAGCACCCGCGGCACCGTCGTCGTTCCGCCGTCCGTCGTCGCCACGACCCCGCCCGCGGTCGTTCCCACCGAGACCGTCCCTGCCGAGAACCCCACCGACACCGTCGTTCCTACCGAGACAGTGCCGGTAGTCGATCCCACCGGTACCGTCGTCCCCACCGTGACCGTGCCGCCGGTCGTCACGACCACGACCGTTCCCGCCACCGTGACGCCGGAGCCCACCGGTCGCTGGATCGGCTTCTTCCAGCCGGGCTGTCCGTCGAGTCTCACCCCGCTCCTCACGCTCGAGGATCTCGTTGGTCGCAAGAGCGCAGTGGTGCACTGGTACATCAACGATGCGACCAGCTTCCCCCTGACTCAGGTCCGACGGGTCGCCGAGCACGGCTCGACGCCGATGATCACGCTCGAGTTCTGGTCCGTCCAGACCGGCGGAGTCGCCAAGATCATCAACGGCGACAAGGACGCGTACCTCAACGCATTCGCGGACGCAGCGAAGGCGTACGGCGGAGAGGTCTGGATCCGTCCGCTCCACGAGATGAACGGCAACTGGTACCCGTGGTCCGGTACCACGAACGGGAACACCCCGGCGCAGGTCGTCGCGGCATGGCAGCACATCCACGACGTGTTCGCCGCCCGCGGTGCCGACAACGTGAAGTTCGTCTGGTGTGTCAACAATGACAGCGTGCCGAACACCACCGCCAACGGCATCGACAAGTACTATCCCGGCGACGCCTACGTCGACTACGTCTCCATCGATGCCTACAACTGGGGCGTCTCGGCATCGTGGTCGAGCTGGAGCTCGTTCAGCACGATCATCGGCTCGTCGTACGCCAAGGTCACCGCGCTGACCGGCAAGCCGCTCTTCCTGGCCGAGATCGGCTGTCCCGAAGAGGGCGGAAGCAAGGCTGCATGGGTCGCCGACATGTTCTCGAAGATCAAGACGCGCTACACGCGCATCGAGGGCGTGTGCTGGTTCAATGTCGACTCGACCAGCTCCCTGAACGCCGACTGGCGCGTCGAGTCCTCCTCGGCAAGCGCCGCAGCGTTCAAGACCGCGCTGAACACCGGCTTCTAGGCGCCACCGCAGGAGCCGCATCGCGCGCGGCCACGAGTCACCAGTGGCCGAGCGAGTGCTACGATTCCCCGCGTACAGGCCCGATTCGCAGGATCGGTCGGTTGGCATGCGTCGCACTCGCCCCAGGTCAGCATCACCCCACCGCGCAGGGCTTGCGCTCGTTGCGTACGCCCTCACGTGTGGCGCGCTCCTCATGAGTGTCGGCGGCTGCGCAGGTACACCGAGCACCCCTGCTCCCGGCACCTCCGCCGATCGCCCCGCAGCCTCCCAGCTGTCGAGCTCGTCGGTGCAGCAGTCGGCCGGTGCCGAGCCTGGTGCGATCGCGACACCACGGCCCGATGCGCGCACTGGGGCCGATGGGAAAGTGGTGCGACCCGCGGCCGGAGCGTACGCCGGCGTCTTCACTCCGCCGGCACCATACGATCTCTCCGCGCTCGACCGCTACGCCGACAAGTACGGCCACCAGCCGGCTATCGTGATGTGGTATCAGCCGTGGGCGAAGGGTGCGGCCGGCGAGTTCTCCACGGACGAGGCGAACGCCGTGTTGAAGCGGGGCTCGATACCACTCGTCACGTGGGAGCCGTGGGCCCCCGGCGATCGACCGCACGAACTCAAGAACCCCGCGAACGATCCGTCGTTCGCGCTGAGCCGGATCATCGCCGGTGATTACGACGCCTCCATTCGCCGGTGGGCACGGGCGGCGGGTGCAGTGGACGGGCCGATCATGCTCCGTCCGATGCATGAGATGAACGGTAACTGGTATCCGTGGGGCGGCACCGTCAACACCAATTCCGCGGCGAGGTTCATCGCGGCATGGCGCCACGTCCACGACATCTTCGATGCCGAGGGCGCGACGAACGTGACCTGGGTGTGGTCCGTCAACTGGCTGAGCGTCCCGGACACGCGCGGCAACGCGTGGGCGAACTACTACCCGGGTGACGAGTACGTCGACTGGACTGCGATCTCCGGTTTCAACTGGGGGAGAACCCGTCTTCGGCGAAATGGCGCGTCGTTCGCAAGCATGTACACGAAGCCGGTCGCCTACCTCGAGTCGCTCGGCAAGCCGATTCTTGTGTCCGAGACGGCGTGCAACACCGGTGTCGACAAGCCCGCCTGGATCGCAGACGCGTACGAGCGGATCGAGGACGAGTACCCGGCCATCGGTGGTGTGGTCTATTACGACAAGCCTGAGAAGGGCGTCAACGGAGCACAGAACTGGCAGATCGGCAGTTCGCCGGCGTCCGCCAAGGCGTACCGCTCGGCCCTCTCCTCCGAGTACTTCGTGGGGGCTTCGGGCTCGAGTCTTCTCCGATCGCAAGACGGAGCCGCAAAGCCGTAGCCGACGACCCCGATGCTACGATTGAGATCCGCTGCACCCATCGACACCAGAGTGGAGGCGTGACGATCAGGTCCCCGCGCAACACCTCGCGTTTCATGCGCACGGCGCTTCTCGGCGGTGCCCTGCTGTGCGCTCTTGCGCTCGCGGCCGTCGGCACGAACGGGCCCGGCTCGGCCCCGCACGCCTTCGGACCGGTCGCGCAGGCCTCCGCAGCGACGGCACCGGCTGCCGTGCGCCTCGCTGCTTCGAAGAAGATTCTCGGCCCAACCAAAGGCCTGTACACCGGCATCTTCGAGCCTCCCGCGCCGTTCACCATGGGCGTACTCGATACGTACAAGACGCGATACAGGAAGCGACCTGCGATCGTGACGTGGTATCAGCAGTGGGGAGATGCCACGGGTGCCGAGTTCCAGACCTCGTACGTGAAAGGCGTGCAGCGTCGGGGCGCCATCCCGCTGATCACGTGGGAGCCGTGGGCGTTGCCCGCTGCGGGCTCGAATCCGGCAGACATGCCCAGATACTCGCTCGACCGCATCCTGGCCGGCGACTTCGATGACTACATCCGTCGATGGGCGCGGGCGGCCAAGGCCTGTGGCGGCCCCATCATGCTTCGGCCGATGCACGAGATGAACGGCACCTGGTATCCGTGGGGTGGCACCGTGAACGGCAACACACCCGCGAAGTACCGCGAGACCTGGCGCTATCTGCACGGCATCTTCGCTCAGGAGGGTGCGACCAACGTCACCTGGGTGTGGACCCCGAATCACGTCAGCGTCCCCAACACGAGCGCGAACGGTTACGACGCGTTCTACCCGGGTGACGCGTACGTCGACTGGACGGGGGTCTCGGCGTTTAACTGGCGCAACAGCATCTACCCGCGAGGGCGCACCTTCGACCAGCTCTTCACCAAGCCGCTGGCCTACTTCTCGACGAAGCACAAGCCGGTGGTCATCCCCGAGATCGGCTGCACCACGGGCACCGGCATCAACAAGCCCAAGTGGATCTACGACAGCTTCATGCACGCGGCGAGCCGACACCACCAGGTCAAGGCGATCGTCTACTACGACAAGCGCGAGCCCACCGTCAGCTTCGGCACCCAGAACTGGCAGTTGCTGACCTCGAAGGCTTCGGCCGACGCCTACAGGCGCGCCATCGGGACGAGTTGGTTCGTCGGGGGTTCGCTGCGTTCGCTCGAGTCCACGGTCCCCGCGCTCTGACCCGCCGAGAGGAACCCACATGGATCTGACGCCTCACCACATAGGTATCGTCGTGAGCGATTTGGAGCGGTCGACGACCTTCTACCGGGCGCTGGGATTCGAGACGGTCAACGATCTGCCCTCTGAGGATGGCTCGCGCGCGATCCGGTTCGTGAGGCTCGGCGACTTTGAGATCGAGCTGTTCTGGTACGCCGAGCCGGCCGCCGGCGCGCCCGCACCCGCAGGCCGCGGGCAGCTGGGTTTTCGGCACCTGGCGCTTCGCACGACAGACATCGACGGCACTCTCGCGCGCCTGAAGGCGGCAGGTGTCGCGCCACCCGAGCTTGAGGTGCGCCGCGTTCCGATCGGCTACAGCCTGCTGTTCTTCTCGGATCCGGACGGGGTCGAGATCGAGATCATGCAGGAGGACTGAACGCGTAATCAGCGCGTCAGTTGCCTCGTTGCCGGCCGTAGGCCGCGAACTGCAGGTCCTCTTCCCATACGTGCGTGAGCAGCCACTGCTGGAGATTCTCCTGTACCAGTGCGGCCGTGAGCGTGGTGTCACCCTCGCTGAACCTTCGGGCGAACTCCTCCACAGTGCTCTTGAAGCCCGTGTGCAGTTCGCGCTGCCGCTCCAGCCCGGGGAACCCCATGCGCTCCATGAGCGCTTCTTCGTCCTCAAAATGCGTGGACGCGTAGGCGAGCACATCGAACAAGACCTCGCCGAGCCGAACCGGATCGGGGTCCTCGTCGGCGAGGATGCCCAGTTCCATGACGAGGTCGTGCAACTCGGCGTGTTGGCCGTCTATGTGCGCGTCGCCGGTGGCGAGGCGTTCGTTCCAGATGATGGGGTCCACTCGGAATACTCTCGTGAAGTGCGGCTGGGTCAGGCTCTCAGTCACTCACTTCGCCGTCGCGCGGCAAAGCCCCTGCGCAGGATTCGGTGAGCGGTCAGCCCCGCACGCTGCCGAGCAGCCCTCGAGCGAGCGCACGCACGCCGAACTCGAAGTCGGCGTCGATGAAGTCCGAAGGGCACATCGTGGCCTCGCGCAGATGTGGGAACTCATCGGCGGGGAAGAGATCGGCCATGTGCGCCATGTCCTCGGGCGTCGCCGGCTCGACGGCCTCAGTCGCAACCATGGCGACGGTGCCGCGGACGGTGGCGGCGATCGCGTTCATGCCGGCCATCGCCTGAGCGGGCGCCAGGCCGGCATCGCGCAGAATGCCGATCAGCAACTCGACCGGACGCATCGCGACCGGCGTGCGCGGGCCACGCGACATGACAGCCGGCAGCGCGTTGAGGTGCGCGAGCATGGCGTCGCGATAGGCGCGGGCTGCGTGCACGATGCGCTCCTCGGCGGGCACGCTCGGATCGTCGGCAGTCAGGTCGATGGTGCCCATCACCGCTTCGACGATGGAGTCGAGCAGGGCGTCTTTGTTGGGCACGTGGTAGTAGACCGCCATCGGGTCGACGCCGAGCTCCGCGCCGAGCCGCCGCATCGAGAGCGCCTTGAGCCCCTCGGCATCGACGATGGCGAGCGCCGTCTGAATGATGTGCTCTCGCGTGAGCGGGGTGGCGGGTGCCTTCTTGCGTGCGGCCATGCGAGCAGCCCTTCTCGGTGCACCCCAAAGCGGGGGGTTGACAGGTTGGTTCTACGCCGTAGAATAGCACACATCATCAGTTCTACAGCGTAGAATAACACGATAGGGAAAGGGGGCCGCAATGCTCATCACGATCCTGAACGGTGAACCGGATGCCGGCAGCGAGTTCGACGCCTACGTGCAGGAGTACGCGGCGCAGCTCGAAGTTGAAGGTCACGACGTGACCACGCTCGATCTACGCGATCTCGACATCAAGGGATGCACCGGCTGCTGGGGCTGCTGGGTCAAGACCCCGGGCGAATGCGCACGCAAGGACGAGAGTGCGCGGGTGTGCACCCAGGTGCTCGCGAGTGACCTGACGGTGCTGGCATCGCCCGTCCACATGGGCTTCACCAGCTCGCTCCTCAAGCGCACGGCCGACCAGATGATCCCGCTTGTGCATCCCTACTTCACCATCGAGGGCGGAGAGCAGCACCACCGTGCCCGCTACGCCCGGTACCCGCTCTTCGGCCTCGTGCTCGGCCCCACCGACGACACCGATGCCGAAGACCTCGAGATCACCGAACACCTCTGGTCGCGCATGGCGCGCAACATCAAGACGCGCGTCGCGTTCACCACGATCGCGACGACTCCCGTGAAGGAGGCCACCAATGAGCTCGCTGCTGTTGCTTAACGGTTCGCCGAGAGGCCCGCGCTCCAACTCGATGCGGATGCTCTCCAAGCTCGCGGAGGGCTGGGCCGCCGCCGGTGGCGACGAGCCGGTTGCGCTGCACCTCGCCAAGTCGGCCGACTTCGATCGAGCGGTCGCTGAGTTCGCCACAGCGGGAACCGTCGTGCTCGGCACGCCGCTCTACACCGACTCGATGCCCGGGCTCGTGATGCGCTTCATCGAGCAGCTCGAGCCGTACGTGGGCAGCGACTCGGCGCCCCGGCTCGGCTTCCTGGTGCAGTCAGGCTTCCCCGAGGCTGCGCACTCGCGCGGCTTGGAGCGCTACTTCGTGAAGCTGGCTGCCCGATTGGGCGCGCCGTATGCGGGAACAATCGTGAAAGGCAGCGGCGAGTCGCTTCAGGCGATGCCCGATCAGGCGCTGGGCGGCCTGTGGAAGAACGTGCACGCGCTTGGCGAGCAGCTCGCGATGCGCGGTGAGTTCGACGCCCAGACGCTGGCGAAGGTCGCCGGCAAGGAGCACATGACGCCGGCCGGAGTCGCGTTCGCCTCGGTGATGATGAAGGTGCCGCTGTCGCAGTTCTACTGGAACGGTCAGCTCAAGAAGAACGGCGCGTGGGATCGACGCTTCGCGGCGCCGTACGCAAAGGGGGCAACACAGTGAGCGATCTTCATGTGGTGTTCGGCACGGGGCCGGCGGGTACGAACACCGCGATCGCGCTCGCCGAGAAGGGCCTGCGCGTGCGCGCGGTCAACCGCTCAGGCAAGCGGCCCGCCGCGATGCCTGCCGATGTCGAAGTCGTTGCGGTGACCGACGCGAGTGACGCGGCGCAGGCGACGAACGCCGCCCAGGGCGCGAGCGTCGTCTACCAGTGCCTCAATCCCAACTACAGCAAGTGGCCCGAGCTGTTCCCGCCGCTCCAGCGCGGCGTCGTCGCTGCTGCACGGAGCGTCGGTGCTCGCTACGTCTCGCTCGAGAACCTGTACGGGTTGGGCCGGGTGAACGGTCCCATGACCGAGTCCACGCCGATGAACCCGTGCTCGAAGAAGGGTGCGACTCGCGCGGCGATGACCGAGGAGCTCCTCGAGCTGATGGCGGCCGGAGACCTTGAAGTCGCCACGGGGCGCGCGGCCGACTACTACGGTCCGGGCGTCGTCGACTCAGCGATGGGCACGATGGTGTTCGAGCCGTTGCTTGCGGGCAAGAAGGTCTCGCTCGTGGGGAGCGCCGACGTCGTGCACTCCTACGCATATATAGAGGACGTCGGTCGTGGTCTGGCGACGCTCGGTACCGAGGATCGCGCGTTCGGCCGCACGTGGAACCTGCCGCACGCGCCCGCCGTCACCGGCCGAGCCACGGTTGCGCACGCCTTCAAGGCCGCAGGCCTTCCCGAGAAGACGGGGGCGCTCAGCCCGCTCACCATTCGTATCGGCGGACTGTTCATGCCGGTCGCCAAGGAATCCGTCGAGATGCTCTACGAGTTCACCGAGCCGTTCGTGGTCGATTCGAGCGCCATCGAGCGCGAGTTCGGCCTGAAGGCCACGCCGCTTCCCGCGGGCATGGCGAAGACCGTCGCTTGGTTCAAGGCCCGCCGATGACGCTCGCGATCACGCTCGTCGTGCAGTTCGCCGCCGCAGCCGCGCTGCTGTTCGCGCTGCCCGCGCTCGCGCGGCGCCGACCGGCCAAGCCCGGTCGCAACTCCTACATCGCGTCGCAGATCGTCTATCAGCCCGCTTCGCTGGTTGTCGCGGCGGCGGTGCTCGGCGTGAGCTGGCTGCTGAATCCCGAGAACTTCGCGCGCTACTTCTCGGTGGGGACGATTGGCGCTCCGGCGACACCTGTGGCGTGGCTGGGTATCGGGCCGAGTGACACCTGGGCCACCCTCGGGCTGTCGTTCGCCGTCACCATCACCGTCGTGACGAGCATCTTCCTGTTCTTCCGCTTCCGCGGCACCGGTGTGCGGCTTGCCGAGCTGGCCCCGCTGCTGGGTTGGGTCCTGCTGTTCGCGCTCACGAACTCCTTCGCCGAGGAGGCCATCTTCCGGCTCGGCATCATCGTGCCGCTGGTGGGCGTGGTCGCCACCCCGTGGGTGCTGCTTATCTCGGCGGTCATCTTCGGGGCGCCTCACTACCGCGGCATGCCCAACGGCATCATCGGTGCACTGCTCGCAGGGTTCCTCGGGTGGTTGCTGGCGGGCTCGGTCATCGACACCGGCGGCATCTTCTGGGCGTGGACTATCCACTTCCTCCAAGACGTGGTGATAATCTCGGCGTTGGCGCTGTCCGCAGCACATTCCGAGGAGTGAACATGCTCACCGCCGCCTACATCGGCTTCGCTCTCGCCCAGTTGGTCATCGCGATATGGGGATTCGTGCTGTTCGCACGGCGTAGGTCGCTGGGCGCTTTCACGCTTGCACTGCCCATCGCGCTGCTCGTGTGGGATAACGCGATCGTGGCAGCGGGCGCGACGATCGGCGACGGCTCGCTCCTCGTGGCGCTCTCCTGGCCGCGCTTCGTCGGGCATGCGCTGCTCACGCCCATCTGGATTCTCACCGGCTTCGAGCTGATGCGTCGCGTGGGCGCGCCTCGACTCCAAGGGCGCGTCTCGGTCATCGCCGAGTGGGTGCTCTACCTCGCGATGGCAACGCTCGGGTTCGTGCGCTCGGTCGTGCTGCTCGAGTTCGAACCGGTCATCCAGGGCGACCTCTTCTACTACACCAACGGCGGCGGCTTCCCGGGTCCCCCGGTCCCCGCGCTCGTCATGGTCGTCGTCGTGATCGTGGCGGGCGTGATCATCTGGCGGCGTACCGGCTGGTCGTGGCTGCTCGCGGGTGGTGTCGTGATGTTCGTCGCTGCGGCCGTGCCCATCAGCGTGGCCGGCTTCTTCGTCAGTAACGCGGGCGAGGTCGCTCTGTCACTCGCGTTCGTGGCGACAGAAGCCCATCTCCAGCGCGTCGAACGAGACGCCGTCCTCATCTAAGCCCCGTACCGCACCGAGCGAGTCCGTTCGCGGGCGTGTAGCCACCGCCCGCCCCGCTCACGGTGCAATTTGCGCCTTAGACCGACATTTGTTCACCGTTGGCGGCGACTTCCTCCCTTGCTCCGGCTTGCACAGGTACGTTCATTGCGCCGGACGTATCCGACCGGCATGTCCGGTTCAGATGCGTCAACACAAAGAAGGAGGGATGGAGGATGGCAGACACCACAGCGGCGAAGAAGACAGTCGATGTCGATACAACCGGTATCGTCAAGATCATCGCAGCGGCATCCGTCGGTACGATGGTCGAGTGGTACGACTTCTACATCTTCGGAAGCCTTGCAACAGTCATCTCCAGTAAGTTCTATCAGACGGGCACCTCGCTGGGTGACCTTATCGCGTGGCTCGCCGCGTTCGCGGTCGGATTCATCGTCCGCCCGTTCGGCGCCATCGTGTTCGGTCGTCTGGGAGACCTGATTGGACGCAAGTACACCTTCATGGTCACGATGACCCTGATGGGTGTCTGTACGTTCGCGGTAGGCTTGCTGCCCACGATCGACCGCATCGGCCCGATCGCCGGTGTCATCCTCATCGGCCTTCGTATCCTGCAGGGCCTCGCTCTGGGCGGTGAGTACGGCGGTGCTGCCACCTACGTCGCAGAGCACGCCCCCGAGCGTAAGCGCGGCTTCTACACCAGCTGGATCCAGATCACGGCGACCGCCGGTCTGTTCATGTCGCTGGGCGTCATCCTCATCACCAAGATGAGCATGACCCCCGACCAGTTCAACGCGTGGGGCTGGCGTGTGCCGTTCCTGCTGTCGGCCCTTCTGGTCGCGGTGTCGCTCTACATTCGTATTTCGCTCAAGGAGTCTCCGCTGTTCGCCGGCCTCAAGAAGTCCGGTGGTCTGTCGAAGAACCCGCTCAAGGAATCCTTCATGAACCCGTACAACCTGAAGTGGGTCCTCCTGGCCCTCTTCGGTGCCACGGCCGGTCAGGGCGTCGTGTGGTACACGGGTCAGTTCTACGCTCTGTTCTACCTGCAGAAGGTCTTCCACGTCGCGCTGGTGCCGTCGAACCTCATCGTCGCAGGCGGACTGCTTGTCGCGACTCCGTTCTTCGTGCTCTTCGGTTCGTGGTCTGACAAGATCGGCCGCAAGCCGATCATCATGGCCGGTATGCTCCTCGCCGTGCTGACCTGGTACCCGATCTACGGCCTCATGGCCGCGAGTGCCCCGGCTTCGTACGCGGCATCCAAGGACGACGTTGCTGCCTACCAGAAGGCTGCCAAGGCCGCTACTGAGGCCGGCAAGCCCGAGCCGACCGTCGTGCTCGCCGACGGCACCAAGGTCAACGTCTCGACCGTCACCGTCGACCAGCAGATTCAGGTCAAGTTCCAGAAGTTCCTGTTCCCGTATACGGGCTACAACCCCTGGATCCTCGGCTTTTGCGTCTTCCTTCAGGTCATCTACGTGACCATGGTGTACGGCCCGATCGCAGCATTCCTCGTTGAGCTGTTCCCGACATCGATCCGCTACACCTCGATGTCGCTGCCGTACCACATCGGTAACGGCGTGTTCGGTGGCATGGTGCCGATCATCGGCCTCAGCTGGCTGACCGCGACGAAGAACAACTACGCCGGTCTGTGGTACCCGATGATTGTCACCGGATCCACGTTCGTCATCGGTATGCTCATGCTGCCTGAGACGAAGCAGATCGACATCCACTCGGGTGAGTCCATCGCGCACCACTCCGAGCACGGCTCCGGTGGGAACGCGATTCAGGAAGCACCTGACGAGGTCTAGTTAGCCTCACGAGTTAGGCACACGGCGCCCGTCCTTCGGAAACGAGGGGCGGGCGCTGCTTCATGTAGCGGATGCACTAGCCGAGGGCCGGCTATTTGGTGCGAGTGATGCCGTAGCGCACGACGGTCTTGAGCTTGCTCAGGTCCGCGCGGTTGGGGTCGCCGATGTAGATCTCGTGGTGGTCACCGGTGACGTCGTAGCCGTTGTCTTCGGCGAATGCGATGAGGCGCTCGACGGTGGGCAGCTCGTCGGCGTATGGACCGATGTGCATGATCTGGACGCTTGGGCCCTCCGAGAACGTCTGCACGATGACCTCGGACATGCGCGGCGGGTTCTTCTTCGAGATGACCTTCTCGCGCACTTCGTCGACGAACTCGCCGGAGACCTCGTCGGGCAGCATGATCATGAGCCGCCACTGAAGCCGCTCTCGGTCGACGAGCGGGATCGCCGTGCTGACCGGGTCGTGGTAGATGCCTTCGAGCGGCGAGACCTTGTACGAGAGCCCGAGCCGCTTCTTGGCCGCGAACTTCACCGGGTAGGCGAGGGCGAAGAGTGTGCCGATGGCCGTCTGGAACTCGGCCTCGGCGATGCCACCCACGCCGCTGAGCTGCAGGAATCGCATGGGCGGCACGTCGATGATGACGGGCGTCTTGGGGGACGGCTTGTAGAGCGCTGCGAGGGCGCGCGGGTCGAGTGCTGTCACGGCGTGCCTCCTGTCCGACGAGCCTGCGAGATGTTCATACCCCCAAGCCGCGACTGATTCCGACTACACGCCGAGATGGTCAAGCACCTCGGGCAGGTCCCGCGTCACCGTGAGCCACACGGACTCCATGTCGACGGCATCGTACTCATGCGCCAGACGGTTGCGGAGACCGGCCATCTGGGCCCAGGGCACGCCGGGGTACACAGCCCGAGTCTCTTCCGGAGTGCGGCGGGCCGCCTCGCCGATGACCTCGAGGCAGCGGATGACCTGGTCTTGGACGCCGGTCTCTGCGAGGAACCGATCGCGATCGACGCCTTCGACGTACTCGAGTGCGCGTCGCGAGAACGTGACGATGTCGGCGACGCATGCCCTAGGGTCGCGCATAGAGCGTCTTCGCTGAGTCGAGGATCTCGCGTCTTCGGATCGGGTTGCTGCTCGCCTCGACGCCCCCACGCACGACCAGGTCGACGCGGCGCCGCAGAATCGCCGAGAACTCAGTCTCGTGATCGGCCAGCTCGAACAGGGACGGCGTGTTGCCCTCGCCATACGTGACAAGCACGTCGACATCACTGGCCGGTGTGAACCTATCGGTCAGGATCGAGCCGAACAGTGCGAGCCGTTCGATGTGGTGCGACCGGGCGAACGCGGCAAGAGCGCCCTCTGGAACGCCGAGGCGCGCGTACGCGACGAGTGCGTCCGGCTCCGCGCCCGGGAGTGCCGTCCGATACTCAACGGCGGACTCGGCAGCGTTTGGTTGCGCAGCTGCCACGGGCGACCAGCAAAGTGCGTCAGCGACGAGCGCGAGGCGCGCAAGTGAGATCGATCGGTAGTCGTCGCGCTCCCAGCGTGCGACCTGTGGCTGCGAAACGCCGAGCCGACGCCCGAGCTCGGACTGCGTCACGCCCTGCGCCTGGCGCCATGCGATCAAGGCCGAACCGATGCTGAGTAGCGAGTCCATGTGCTGAGAATATCAGAAACGATATATAGTTCGAAAAGGATATCTCGCCCGTCAACTACAATGACCTTCGCGCTGGACTCGGCGCGCACATCGAAAGGTCGTGATCGTGCCAGGCTGGAGTGCAGACGATATCTCCGATCTCACCGGTAAGGTGGCGATCGTGACCGGTGCGACCCGCGGGCTGGGGCTCGCATCAGCCGCAGCGCTGGCTGCCCACGGCGCGCGCGTCGTGCTGGCTGGCCGCAACGAAGAGCGGTGCACGAAAGCCATCGCGCTCATCAAGGACGCAATCCCCTCGGCTTTGATCGAGACCGAGCAGCTCAACTTGTCCGACCTCGCCTCGGTCCAGTCGTTCGCCGAGAAGTTCTCCGCAGGTCACGAGCGCCTCGACATCCTGCTCAACAACGCCGGCATCATGGCGCCACCGCAGCGGATGACCACGGCGCAAGGTTTCGAGCTGCAGTTCGGGGTGAACCATCTGGGTCACTTCGCACTCACCGGGAGGCTCATGCCGCTGATTCTCGCGACCCCGGCCGCGCGAGTCGTGACCGTGAGCAGCCTTGCGCATCGCTCGGGTGAGATCGACTTCGACAACCTGCAGGCCGACCGCAACTACCAGCCGTACTCGTCGTACGCCGACTCGAAGCTCGCGAACCTCCTGTTCATGCTCAAGCTCGACGCCGCGTTTCGCGACGCCGACACCGACGCGATCAGCGTGGGCGCGCATCCAGGGCTCGTGAGCACCAATCTCCAGGCGGCGGGACCGTTTCTCGGCAAGCCGGCATGGACGTCGTGGGTCGTACTCGCGGGCGTGCGCGTGTTGGGGCAGTCGCCGTCGCGCGGCGCGCTCCCCGAGCTGTACGCCGCGACCGCGCCCGACGTCGAGGGCGGCGACTTCTTCGGGCCGAGCGGCGGCATGCGCGGGCACGTCGTGCCCGCGGGCATGTCGATCAAGGCGCACGACGAAGACGACGCCAACAGCCTGTGGCAGGTATCGGCGCAGCTCACGGGCGTCGATATGGACGCCGCGATCGCCGGTTCGCGCGCGTGAGCACGACCCGCGTTTCGTCTCACCACACGCGACACAGCATCATCGCGGGCGCCCGCGGAGTCCTGCCGATCCTTGTGGGCGTCATCCCCTTCGGCCTCGTCGCAGGAGCGGCGGTCATTCAGGCCGGTCTCGGCATGGCCGAGGCGATCGGCATGTCGGTGTTCGTGTTCGCCGGCGCGTCCCAGATCGCAGCGACGACGCTGTTCGGCGGGGGAGCGCCGTTGTGGGTCGCGTTGGGCACCGCGCTCGTCATCAACGCGCGCATGTTCATCTACTCCACCTCGATCGCCCCGCTACTCTCCGAGGCACCCGGATGGCTTCGGCCGATTCTCGGCTACATGCTCGTCGACCAGAACTACGCATCGACGATGACCGAGGGGCGGTACCGCGAGGACGTGAGTGTCATCTGGTACTACTTCGGCGGCGGTGCGGCGTTGTGGACGGTGTGGCAGATCTCGACGATCGTCGGCGCGCTTGCCGGGCCGTTCATCCCCGCATCGTGGGGGCTCGAGTTCGCGGTCCCGCTTGTCTTCCTCGCGATGCTCGCGCCGGCGATGAAGGACCGGACGGGCGTGGGGGTCGCGCTGGTCACGGGCGTCGCGTCAGCCGTGCTCGTACCCGTGCTGCCGCTCCAGAGTGGACTCATCGTCGCGATTCTGGCGGGCATGGTGTTCGGCGCCTGGGCGGACAGGCCGAAGCCGGGTGAGGCGAAGTGACGCCGACCGCCCAATTCTGGCTGCTCATCGTCGTGCTGACCGCCGGCACGTGGTCGATGCGAAGCATGGCGATCATCCTGCATGGTCACGTGCCGCATCCTGCGTGGCTCGAGCGGCTGCTCAAGCACGTGCCAGTGGCAGCGCTCACCGCGCTCGTTGTGCCCGGTGCGCTCTACGTGCATCAGGGTGCCGTCTACAGCCTCGCTCCGGCCCGTACGGTTGCGGCAGTCGTCGCGCTGCTCGTGGCGTTGCGCACCAAGAACACGCTCGCGACGCTCGGCGCGGGGATGGGCGTGTTGTGGGTCGCGCAGTGGGCGATGGGGCTGCTCGGCTAGGCGGCCGCAGAGCTCGCCGTCGAGACCTGTTATGCTGCGCGAGCCCGAACCTCTCGCCAGGTGACGGCCACCGGCCCCGGAGGTCACCGCCTCGCGGGGTCGACCCATGCCCGGGGACGGGCGCGAACTCACGCTGTGCAGACGACGACGCCCGCCCCACGAAGGGGGCGG
>JAAXWY010000019.1 GCA_013334745.1 Coriobacteriia bacterium | reverse complement strand
CCTTCGGCTCCCACGTACTTGGTGATGCGGTCGATCTGCTCGACCGGCACGTAGAGCTTGTCGCCCTTGGCGTACTCGAGCAGCAGGTAGTCGCGCTCAGCGCCGAGAACCTCCTGGCGAACCATCTCGCGGAACAGCGCGATGCCGTGCGTCGCGTGCACCACGTAGTCGCCGGGCGCGAAGCCGAAGGTGACGCGGGTCGGATCGATCTGACGGCGCGCCCGGCGAATCGACGAGCGTGGGTAGACGTCGTCGATCGAGATGACCGCGACCTTGGCGTCGGGCACGACGAAGCCTGCGGGCACATCGGTGTCAGCGAGCGTGACGGCGTCGCCTGGGAGCGGCGCGATCGCCTGCGGTTCGCCATCGGCGGTGACGTGGTCGCGGCGCTCGGAGAAGGCGACGCCGGCACCGGCGAGCGAGTCCTCGATCCGGCGACGCGTCCGGCGGTCGGGGACGGTGACGGCGACCGCGTAGCCGGTCGAGGCGAGCGAGCGCACGCCGCCGATGAAACGCTCCTCGCCGCCGGAGACTTCGGGGCGGCGTGCTGCGAGCTGGGCGTCGACGCCGGCGCCCGCGCGGTGCAGCGAGACGAGCGTGAGGCGCTGGCGCTCGCCGAAGTCGAGCTGCGCGGGCGTGATGTAGAGCCCCTCGAGCGCACCCTTGTCCGGCAGCACCGAGCGCACGTTGGCGGCGGGCGCGGCGGCCTCGAGTTCTTCTCGGCGGCGCACGGCGTCATCGAACAACGAGCGCGGCTCGGCGACGACAACGAGCGTGTCGGACGCGAGGAAGTCGGTGACCGAGCCGGTCTTCTTGTAGAGCAACGGCAGATAACGCTCGACTCCGTTGAAGTACACGCCTTGCCCGATCAGTTCCACCTCGCGCGCGATTGATGGGTTCTTCAGCGCGCGGTCGCGCATCGCCTTCTCGACGACCTCGGCGCCGCGATTCGAGATCGCGAGCTCTCGGCACGGGAAGACCTCGACCGATCCCGCGTCGCCGATTGCCTGGCCGGTCGAGGGCACGTAGTGACGGAGTGTCTCGATGTCGTCGCCGAACAACTCCGCGCGAACCGGCGCCGTTGAACCGGCCGGGTACACGTCGAGGATGCCGCCGCGCACCGCGAACTGGCCGGGCAACTCGGCGGCCTCGACGCGCTCGTAGGCCATCCGCGCGAGCGTCTCGGCGGTCTGCTCCAGGTCGAGCTGCGCACCGGCAGCGAGCACAAGCGGATCGAACGCGCGGCTGCCGTGCGGCGGAACCGCCCTCATGAGTGCGCGAGCCGAGGCGACCACGATGACCGGGCGACCCTTGTCCAGCGCGTAGAGGGCGTGCGCGCGAGCGCCGACGACCGCGAGGTCAGGCGCGGTGTCCGACCACGGCAGATCGGCGCGGTCCGGCAGGTGCAAGACGCGCTCCCTGCCGAGAAACGCGGCGGCCTGACGCCAGAAGCGCTCGGCGGTCTCCTCGCCGGGCAGGACCACGAGCGTGGGCCGCGGCTCGAGCGCAAACAGCGACGCGACGAGTGCGGGCCGGACGATGCCGGGTGTCGCCAGCGTCGCGTCATCGCCGCGCGCCAGCAGATCGACGACGTGTGCGACGGGGGTGGCGCTCGACAGCGAGAGTGCGAGGCGGTCGATGAGCATCGGGGCGAACTCCTCAGGCGGTGGTGAACAGCACGAAAGCCCGCTTCCGGCATGCCGGGCGGGGGACTGAAGGGTAGTCCCGCAGGCGGCCGAAGGCAAGCGTATGCTGGTGACTTGCAGACACGAGAGGAGCCGCCCGAACGTGCCCGAGCACACTGGCAACGACCCCGCAGCAGCGCCGACCGAGGGCGATCTCGAGTCCCCGACATCCTCTTCTGTCGCCGAGAACCCTGACGACTTCGCGTCGCAAGACCCGCTGACGATCGAGGTCGACACCGAGGTGCCACCGGCGGCACTTGTGCGCCAGGGCTGGGTCGCCAACACCTTCCATTCCTTCACTCACCGCGACTTCAGCCTGTTTTGGGCAGGCGCGCTCGTGAGCAATATCGGCTCGTGGATGCAAAACGCCGCTCTCGTGATCGTCGTCTACGGACTCGCCCCCGAGCAGGCCTCGCTCTACGCGGGGCTCGTCGGGTTCATCTCAGGCGCACCGGTCTTCTTCCTCGCGATACCGGCGGGCGACATCGCCGACAGGTTCGACAGGCGCAAGCTGCTCATGGTCATACAGGTCGTACTGCTCGCGCAGGCCATCGCGCTGGGCGTCCTGTATGACTCGGGCATCCTCACGCCCGAGCGGCCCATACTCTCGCTCGCGCTCGTCTCGGCACTCGGACTGATCGCCGGGGTCTTCTCGGCGTTCATGATGCCGGCGTTCCAGTCGATGCTGCCCGACCTCGTGCCGCGCAAGTCGCTCATGAACGCCATCGCGCTCAATGCAGTGCAGTTCCAGTCCTCGAGAATGTTCGGCCCGATGATCGTCTCGGCGATGGTGCTCGCAGGCGCCGGGATGGGACTGGTCTTCTACGCGAACGCCGCGAGCTTCATCTTCGTGATCCTGGCCCTGGCCGCGATACGGTCACGCGCCGAGTTCAGCCCGCAGACCGACCCCAAGCGACGCACGGACGAGACCGTCATGCAGCGCGTCGGCGCCGGTATCGTCTACGCGCGCCAGAACCGCGCCGTCGGAATGCTCATCATCTCGACCTCCATGCTCACGATCTTCGGCTTCCCTTACATGACACTGCTCGCGGCTATCGTCGCCGAGAACCTCGGCGGCAGCGTCGAGCAGGTCAGCCGCGCCGTCGCCGCGATCATGGCGTTCAACGGCCTCGGGGCTTTGCTCGGCGCGCTGGGCGTCGCAAGCCTGCCCGACACCACGCCGAGAAACCGCGTCATCCCCTACACGCTCTTCGCGTTCGCGCTGTTCGTGTCGCTGTTCTCGCAGATGCACGTCGAGTGGACGATGGCGGTCTTCTCGGTGCTCGCCGGTGCCGCGCTCATGGCCACCAACTCGCTGGCGATGACGTCGATCCAGTCCTCGGTGCCGGGTTACCTGCGCGGGCGCGTGATGGCGCTGTTCGTGATGTCGTTCGTGGGCATCATGCCGTTCTCGGCGCTCGTGTTCGGTCCGGTGGGGCAGGCGATCGGCCCGGATCGCGCGGTGTTGCTCGCCGGCGTCGTCCTGCTCGCGTGGGCCGTGGTGCTCGCGCTACGTCCGAACTGGCTCGAACCCGGTCCGACAGAGAACCCTTCAGCCGCGTAGGTTCGTGTGCCCGAGAAAGGCGACGCTATGGTCCGTGCAGCCGATGAACCCATCCCCCAGCTCACCGCCGAGGAGCGGGAAACACTCGCGCCCATCTACCGAGAACGGCTTGAGGCCGCCTACGGCGACCCGCACGCGGCGCTGCACTTCGCCGACGCCTACCAACTACTCATCGCCGTGATCCTCTCGGCGCAGACCACCGATGTGGGCGTCAACAAGGCGACGCCCGCTCTGTTCGCACGCTACCCCACCCCTGCCGATCTCGCAGGCGCCGACCAACTCGAGGTCGAGGAGTACGTGCGGACGCTGGGCTTCTACCACCAGAAGGCGAAGAACATCATCCGCACCTGCCAGATGATCGTCGCGGAGTTTGGCGGCGAGGTACCGCAGTCCATGACGGAGCTCACGACGCTACCGGGCGTTGCGCGCAAGACCGCCAACATCGTCTTGGGTGAGGCGTTCGGCATCGTCGAGGGCATCGCGGTCGACACCCACGTCTTCCGACTCGCGCACCGATTCGGGCTATCCACGGAACGCGACCAGGACAAGGTCGAGCGCGACCTGATGGCGATCTTCCCCGCGGATCACTGGCATCGGGTCAACTACGACCTCATCAACCATGGCCGCAAGGTCTGCACCGCGCAGCGTCCGGCGTGCGGAGAGTGCTTCCTCGAGGACATCTGTCCCAGCGCGCATGTACCTGCGAACTGGCGCGAGTCGCTCTAGGCACGAGCGCCTCAGCCGTAGGCGTACTCGGCGAATACCAACACCTGGCCTGCCTCCGTGACCGCCACATAGAGGTACTCGAACTGCCCGCCGTCTGACAGCCGCAACGACGCGGGGCGGCCCGCAATCCCCCACATCCTGCTGATCGGCCCCGGTGCCGCGCTGACTATCGATGGCTGTGGCAGCCTCGCGGGGTCGAGCGGCGCAAGTCCCAGCGCATCCACAATCTGCCGAGCGGTGCGGGCGTCGTCGGCGAGCACGACGTAGCCTGCGCGGCTCGAGATGGGGGCTTCGGCGGATGCGACCCGTACCTGAATGCCCCTGGCCCCGAGCAGCTCAGACAGGTCTGCCTGCATCCCGTTGCCGACCCGGGCACAGCCCACCGCGAGGGTCACAACGATCAGCGCGAAGGTCACAAGCGCAGCCGATGTCGCCCTGCGCAGAGCGCTCAGTACACCCACGGGATCAGCTTCTTCACGCGTGTCCGATACTCGCTGTACGCGTCCCCGAACTTCTCGGAAAGCCATCGCTCCTCGAGACGCGACTTCACGTCAAAGAACGCGAACAGCACCAGCGCCCACAGGAGCGTCAACCAGCCGTGCCGCCACAGACCGAGTCCGAACGCTGCGGTGATGAGCCCGCTGTAGATGGGGTGTCGGACGATTGCGTAGGCGCCCAAGTCGACCAGCACCGAGCCGTCCTTGGGATACGGCAGCGCCGTGAGGTTCGGCCCCAGACGAAACAGCCCTGCAACCGCGATTCCCGCCCCCGCGAGCATGAGCGAGAGGCCGAGCCACGAGCCGATGACCTGCGCGAGAGGCGACCAGTCGGGAAGCCCGGGCGCGGTGGTCGGGCCGATCGCCACGATGGCGAACAGCACGATCTGCACGACGACGAACCACTCTCCGCGCCGCCCGTGCCACCACGCCTTCTGCGTCATCAGGACCTTCCCCATCGAAGACCGATCGCCACGCCCGTGCGTGCCCGCGGTCACAACTCTCAGCGCGCTGTTTTCGCGGGCACCGGATTCGGAACATACCACGGTGGGGTCGGACTTTGGGTGGTCCGAGCAGACGACCGGGGAACCGGAGGGATGGGGGCACCACGATGAGGAATGTGAAGCGCGCGCAAGAGGCGGCGGCGGAGTTCACCAGACGCGACCTCCTCGCGGGAACGCTGGCGATCGCGGCCGGCGCTGTCGCATCTGCTATGAGTCCAGACGTTGCCGGTGCCGAGACGGGCGATCCCGTGACGGTCGGAGGCACCTACTTCGGCGGTGCCGGCGGCACCTACATCACCACATCGACAGGCGCCGATGGCGGGCTGGGATACGAGTACGCGCGTATCGCCGGTCCGTGCCCTATGCCGTCACCGCTTGCCATCCGCGACAACTTCGTGGGCCTCGCCGGCGCGGTACTCGCCGATGACCCGGGGCATGGAATCGGTGTGGCGGGCGTTGCTGAAAGAGGCGATCAGACGGGCGTTCTCGCGGCGAACGAGGAGGCCAGCGGCGTCGCGCTCAAGGTCGTTGGTCGCTCGACGTTCACCCGGTCGGGTCGAGGCAAGGTCCCGAGAGGAAAGTCACTCGTACGGGTGACCGTACCCGGAGGGATCAAGAACTCATCGCTCGTGCTCGTGACGCTGCAAAACGCGGGCACCGGCGTGTATCTCAAGTACGCCAAGCCCGACAGCGAGACTCAGTTCCTCGTGAAGTTGAGCAAGGTCGCGACCGCCAACACGTACTTCTCGTGGTTCGTCATCGGCTGAACGCTAGCGCCGCTGCCATCCACTAGGCCCCCGCACCACTGACCTGCCGGGCCTCCTTGACCTGCGCAGTTCCCGCCGGGGTGTAACTGTCTGCGTACTCGACGAGGTCGACTATGCAGCCCGTCCCGACGGTCACGTTCTTGCCGCGCACGACGTTTGCGGTGGTGTTCTCAAGCCAGACGACGTCGCCCTCGATGGTCTCCACGGTCAGACGCTTCTCGGCGAACACGGTGAGAAGCCCGGTCAGGCTGCCCAAAGTCCCCGCAGGCTGCCTGATGACGATGCGCTCACCACCGATCTCACGGGCGCTCGACTGTGCCTGCACCGCTACGTCGATATTGCCGGCATTCAGCAGACCCGTGACGGTGAAACCGCCTTCGCCGGTGAACGTCTCGGCCTGACAGTCGCCTCCCATTCGCAGGAACCCACGGAGCTCTACTTCGTGGGCCGCTACACTGCCGCCGATCGAGAGATTTCCCTTCACGACGAGCCTGCCCACGCCGGCACCATCCCGCACGTTCGCGTCGCCGTTGACGACGAACTCGTTGGCTTGGACTTCTCCGTTGAAGCCCGCCGTACCGTTGACGACGATGCTTTGCGCCTTGACGCGTCCGTTGCTGGTCCCCGCCCCGTTGACGCGGTAAGTGATCGTGTCGACGTCACCGTTGATCGTACCGCTCCCGTTGAACGTGACGTCACCGTACGTGCCACCGGCGAACGTCCCGCCACCGGCGGTCTTGATGTCGGTCCTGATCTGGTCGGACATTCTCGGGTCCCCTCTACTTGATACGGGCGCGGAGCGCTTCGGCGCTCTCGCTCAGGTTGACGCGGGCAATGACCTTCGCGGCGCGATCGAAGAGCACCTCGGCGCCGCTCGAGACGAGCAACGCGGTCGACAGGCCCATGCGCCTGACGAAGATGAGGTCCGCCGGCCGATCCTCGAACGCCGGATAGTTCTCAGACAACGCGTCAAGCACCACGCGCCCTTCGTCCAGACTCGCCTCGCCGGTCTTGAGCAGCGTGTCGAGCGCAGACAGCGACACGACCTCGCCAAAGACGAGCGGGTGGGTCGCGTCGGCCGCCTTCTCGGTGAACAGGTCGATCGCCTCGGTGGACACCAACCCCCGCTCGCGAATCTCCTGAATGGTCATGCTCGTCTCGCCGAGGTCGGGAGCCACTGCGCTCGCGATCTCATCGAGCGACGCATCCTCGTCCTGCATGTTCTTGATCTTCTCGATGCGTGCCAGCACCTTCTCGCGGGGGAAGAACGTCTCCTGGCCGGTAAAGGTCGACTTGCGCACGAACCAGTCCTCGGGGATGAGACCCTTTCGCTTCCACCGATAGAGCTGCCCGTAGCTGATGCTCGTGCTCACGAGCAGGTCCTTCTTCGAGATCATCTCGGCTTCCATGCCGCACACCTCCTGCCATCACTCGCTACCGTCGCGTCGGGGCCCATCAGGACTCGGGCTCCGGCGGGATGGACGGGGCAGGAGCGGGCTCGGCTGCGGGAGCGGCAGCGTCGGTTGTGGGAGCGGCCGGCGCGGGGGGCGCAGGCGGTGCCGGGGGCTCGGCCGGTGGCACCGGAGGCGCGGGCGCTTCGGCCGGTGGCGCAGGGGGCGCCGGTGGCGCGGGCGGCTCGGGACTGACGGGCGTCGGCCACACGGGTGCCGGCGGCGCCGGAGCAGCAGGTGCGTTGACACCGAACGGCTCGTCGGGCAGGAGTACCGCCGCGAGCACGTAGGCGAGGATTCCCCAGCCGAAGCCGGTCAGCAACGTCAGGATGGCGTACACCACGCGCAGCGGCGTGGGATTGACCCCCAGCCACGTTGCGAAGCCGCCGAGCACACCGGCGATCATGCGCTCCTCGCGCGAGCGATAGAGCTTGCGACCGCTCGGCGACCACCCGCCACCGCGAGCGCGCAGGATGAGCGCGACGCCGATGGCGATGACGATGAGCGGCCAGATGACCTTCGAGGCCACGCGGATGATGGCGACGATCGGCGTGATGATCCAGCCGGCGAAGCTGCCGAGGAACATCCAGATTCCCAGGCCGACGAGCGCCAGGCCGATCAGTACCGTCCATTCGGAGCGGTGGTTTGGGCTGGTCACAATCTCCTCCTAGTAGGTCCGGACCGAGATCGAGCTGATCCCGGACTCCAAGCTGATGTTGATGGTCTTGCTCGCACTCTCGTATCCGGGGGTCTGCCAGACGCCCCCGCCAAGGCCCTTGAAGCTGCGATCCACGTCGGTGGCGGACAGACCGTTCTGCGTGTCGATGCGCACCTCGGCGTCTGACGGGACCAGGATTGTGATGCTCGCAACGCCGGCCTTGATCGCGATGTCCGTGGCGATCGCCGTCGACGGCACGCGACCGAGCTTGACGGTCGAACTACTCCCGCCCGTCGACAGTGTGAGACGGCGCAGCGGAACATCCGAGAAGTCCGCATCGAGCGCACTCGCCCCGGTCTCGATCGTCGTGTCCCAGATGACCGTGCGGGCGAGCTCGACGTCGGCACGAGCCGAACCGAGCCCGGGCATCATGACGCCGCCGTCAGAGCCGGCAAGCGTGAGATCGATATCGGCCGCCTGGCCGTCACGCGCCACGCTGAGTTCGGGTGTGCCGTAGGGCGTGACACCGGACGCACTCACCAGTGAGTCCCCACCACGCATGGAGATCTCGCCCGCCCCGCCGCGCACACGAATCGCAGCGGTGGACGTGTCGCCGAGCTGCTCGGAGTAGCTGAAGTTCTCGCCGGTGGCGCTCGGCTGAACGATCGCCGGAATGGAAGTCAGGCCGCTCGCCCCGGTGAACGAGACCACCACCGAGTACCCGAGCGCTGCCCACACGAGCAGCGGCGAGAGCGCGCGGATCCAGGACTGCCGCAGGCCACGGCCGAGTAGGCTGACACCCAACGCGACGATCAGTACCGGCCACAGCGTGATGAACGTCCACCACACGGTCCATGAGATGACGCCGAGCGTGTTACCCAGGAAGACGCCGCCGATGATGACGGTGCCCAGGCCGTCCAACACTCGATCTGAGCCCCACTCGCCCTTGTGGTTGGGAGTGAACATCTGGATGACGCCCACGAGCACCACGATCAGTGGCCACAGGTTCCACCACGCCAGACCCGGCAGGACTTGCCCTGCGAGGAAGATGGCGCCTATTGCGATGAGGATGACTCCGGCCCAGATTCCACCGTTGTTTCGCGCGGGAGGCAGCGGAGCCGGTGGTGGTGGGGCCGGCGCGGTCCACGGCGTGCCCGTGCCGTCGTGCGGTCCGGCCCCGCTGTTGAGGTTCTCATTGTTGTCGCTCATGACACTCTCCCCTTGTAAGCCGCACCCGCGGCCTGTGCTTCTCCGACGCCGACAGCCCGTAGGATGCGAGAGCGGCGTCGTGAGATACCGTAACATCACATTGTTACGCGGTCAACGGAGGACAGCTACTCGGCTTCCACCAGCGGGAATGAGTTCGGGAGATGGTGATTCGAGCGAAACGACCCTCGCTGCTACCGCGTGAACACCAGACGGAACCACAGTGCCCAGCCGAGCAGAACCGCAGCGAGCGGGACTGCAGCGATCGCCCACCTGCGTTGCGCGGCCAGGTACTCCTCGGCGGTCATGCGATGCATCACCCGACGGTAGGCCAGCCCGTTGGCCCGCTTCGCGAAAAACGCGCCGAATGCCAGCGTGAGTACGACCACCAGCGTTGCGGTCACGCCGGTCGCCACTCCCCCTCGCCCCGCGGTGGCGATGATGCTGTCGGTGAACAGCCACACCGGGAGGAAGATCGCACCGACCCACTGGCCGTGCGCCGGCCCCCAGATCGGCGGGATGAGGAAGGCCGCCAGGTTGAACCGCGGCAGGACAGGGGCCGCCTCGTCGGGGCCGAGGATTCTGCGACCGGAGACCGTCTCGGCGGGGTGTCCTTCGGGACAGGAACCGTCAAGTCCTCGCACCACGAACCGGTCGCACACGGCGCAGTAGCCGGCGGTGCGAGCGGGCTGCGTGGGAGACTCAAGCGGCTGTGCGGTGTCAGCCAATGAGCCAGCCCGCGGCCATCGCGATGACGATCGCCGGCAGCATGTTGCCGACCGGCAAGCGCTTGATGCCCGCCAGGTCGATGCCGATGCACAGGATCAGCGAGCCGCCCACACAGGTCAAAGATGCGAGCACCGCCTCGGTCATGAACGGCTGGATCGCCTGCGCCGAAAGCGCGATCCCGCCCTGGACGACGATCACCGGAATGATCGACAACCCAACGCCGATTCCAAGCGTCGTGGCGAGCAACACCGACGCGAATCCGTCGAGCAGCGACTTGAGATAGAGCACGGAGTGGTCGCCCAGACCGTCCTTGATCGAGCCGAGCACGGTCATGGCGCCCACACAGAACAGAAGCGACGCCGTCACGAACCCCTCGACCAAGGTGTGACCGCTCTCGCCAGAGTCGAACCACGGGATGCGCTGAGTAACCTCGCGCAGCCACTCGCCAAACCGCTCGAGCCAGTACTCGATACGCACGAGCTCGCCGATAAGTGAGCCGGCGACGAGCGAGCCCACCAGCACGAGTGCCGCGTAGTCTCCCATCTTCGTCTGCCCCATCCGCGTCAGGCCGCCAAGTGACATCGATGCGCCGATGATCGCCGTGGACAGCCCTATCGCCGAGAACGCGATCGAACGGAACCGGTCGTGGATCCCCTTGCCGAACAGCAGACCGACCGCGGTTCCCACCACGATGGCGATGACGTTCACGACAACACCACTCACGAGGTAGTGCTCCTCACTTCTCGTCTTCCGATAGCCAAAGCTCACTCATCTCACGCGTGATGGATCCCGCGTCACGCGGCGTGCCGGCGTCACGCGCGATCGAGCCACGTGCTCGCTTCACTCGTCGGTCGCCCTTCCCCGCCGCCTCGAAACAGCATGACGGAGCACGACCCTCACCGCCCGCGCGCGCGTGTGTTCTCACTCGCTCGGTCAGCTCACGGTCCCCTGTCACCACAACCACTTGTCCCGCCGCACCGGCCGCGATGCGGACAATCTCGTCGTCGGCGCTGTGCTCGTGCGCATAGACAAGCTCGATTCCACCGTCGCGACTCGAGGATAGCCCCGGTCCTTCACGGCCATCGAACACAACGACGATCCGACCTCGTCCGAGCAACTCGGCACCGCGCACCCGCAACCGCGCGACGAGCGCCTCACGCTGCTCGAGCAGCGTGAGCGAAGTCGTCGCGGGGTCTGAGAGCGTGACGTTGTAGCCGTCCACGAGATAGAGCATGCCGACATCCTACGCCAGCCGCGCGTGCGCACAAACGCCCGCACCAGCGATGAGCGGCTAGTTCACGGGATGGACTACAATCTGACCGACCGGTCAGCACACGTAACGGGAGCCGCCCGCATGTCAACGCGTTCAGATGCCACCAAGAAGCGCCTGTTCGACGCCGCGATGGAACTCATCGGGGACCGGGGCTTCACCGATGCGTCCGTGGACGACATCGTCGAGCGTGCGGGTGTGGCGAAAGGCACCGTGTACTACCACTTCGCAGGCAAGGCGGAACTCGTCGAAGCGCTCATAGCCGACCGCCTGCGTCCGCTCATCACGAGTTTCGAGCGGGCTGCCGAGCAGCACGCGGACGACCCGCGCGCCGCGATTCAAGCGCTCGTACGCGCCGAACTCGAGTTCCTCTCCGAGCAGAACTCGTTCTCAAAGCTCCTGATGACTGAGATGTGGCGCGAGGATCGTGTGTGGCGAGAAACCCTGGTTGTTCTGCGGCGCGAGCTGCTGACGGTCATGCGCAACGTCATCGCCAAGGGCGTGGAGGCCGGTGACTTCAGGTCCGACGTCGATCCGGATTTCGGTGCGTCGGCGCTGTTTGGGATGACCGCGACCGTCGCGCTGGACTGGCTTGCGTTCGAGCCGGAAAAGCCGCTGGACGAAGTGCTGCGTCAGATCACTCGGGTGGCGTTCAACGCGATTCGTCCGTGCGACTAGCAGACCGCCGACTCTGAATCATGGTCATGGGCGTTGCGGTGATCTGCCACCGCGTCGAGGCGTGTCTTGACCGAGAGCAGCCACGTGGCAACGTCGTCGTCACCGAGCAACTGATAATGCCGGATGGCGCACCCTTCACCTGAGGCGCCGTCGACATGGTCGACCAACCGCCAAAACGAGCACGATGGACCTTCGCAGTGTGCGTTCGGTTCACCATTCGCTACAAGCAGTTCGCAGGGTTCGGACATCGAGATTCCCTTCGTCGCAAGCACCAGTATTTTAGCGTGCGAAGCAGGTGTGCCTGCAACGGGTTCGAGTGGGATTTAGCGGTATATACATGGTGCAGACAAACGATCGAAAGGGCGCGCCCACATGAGCCGAATGCGAGAGTTCACCGGCTTCTTGTTCCTGGTTCTGGCGGCTTTCGCGGTGAGCGTGCTCGTCACCGGTTGCTCGGCGGGGTCCGGTTCCGTCACCGGCGGCGCGTCCCCGGCACCGCTCACGTCGTCAGGCGTGGTGGTCGCGAGCGCGACATCACCGGCCCCCGCCCCGGCCGCGCTGGCGACGTCGCCCGTGTCGCTGGCGAACCTGCAGCTCGCACTCGCGCCGCGCTGGAGCGGGTTCACAAGTCCCGTCGATCTCGCGAACGCAGGCGATGGCTCCGGGCGGCTGTTCGTGGTCGAGCAGGGCGGGCTCGTCAAGGTGATCGAGTCCGGGACGGTGCTGCCGACCCCCTACCTCGACCTACGCGCGAAGGTTTCGACCGGCGGTGAACGCGGTCTGCTCGGCATCGCCTTCTCGCCCACCTTCGAGACCGACGGGCAGGTCTACGTCGACTACACCGACACCAGCGGCAACACCGCGATCATGCGCTACACGGCCCCGGACCCTGCGTCTTCCGCCCCCGCATGGGGTACGCCGAAGCGCATGCTCGCCCTCGGCCAGCCGTACGCGAATCACAACGGCGGCTGCTTGCGATTCGGCCCCGACGGCTACCTCTACATCGGCATGGGCGACGGCGGCAGCGGGGGTGACCCCGGCAACCGGGCGCAGAACCCGGACGTGTTGCTCGGCAAGATTCTTCGCATCGACGTGTCGCGTGCCGGCAAGACCAAGCCCTACGTCATTCCGGCCAACAACCCCTGGAAGAAGACGATTACGGCGTCGCTCAAGCCTGCTCCAGAAGTCTGGGCGCTGGGCGTGCGCAACCCCTGGCGCTTCTCGTTTGACCCCGCAGGCGGGACGATGTGGATTGGCGACGTCGGCCAGAACGCATACGAGGAGGTCAACTTCGTGACCGCTTCGAAGCGTGACTCGCGGGCGACGAAGGGTGGCCTGAACTTCGGGTGGCGGCGCTACGAGGGACTCCACCGGTTCCCGTCAGGCAGCTTCGTCGGTGCAAGCTCACGCAGCTCGAAGTACGTGTGGCCGACGTTCAACTACCACCACCCCACCGGCGAGTCGGTGACCGGCGGATACGTCTACCGCGGCGCTGACTTCCCGGCACTGCGTGGGACGTACGTGTTCGGCGACTTCGTGGGCGGGTGGGTGTCAGGCATCCGGCTACGCGCTCCCGACGGCAGCGCACTGCGCACCCCCGAGCAGCGACGCCTCCTGTCGAGCGTGGGACAGCCATCGAGCTTCGGCGTCGATGAGCGCGGTGAGCTGTACCTCGTCGACTACCGCGGCTCTGTGCTGCAGGTGACCGGCACCGCTAAGTAGCCGAGCCGAGTTCGCCAAGCGCGTCCAACAGTGCGTTGACTTCGCCCATCTCGGTGTCCCACGAGGTCACCCAGCGCACGAGCGAGCGGCCCTCGGCGAGCCCTTCCTCCCACGCGTAGAAGTGGAAGCGCTCCTGCAGATCGGGGATCGCATCGTCCTTGAGCAGCGCGAACACCTCGTTCGCCAGTACCGGGAACGCGATCTCGATCCCGCGTGCGGACGCACCCGATGCCAGCGCGCGCGCCATGTTGTTGGCGTTGGTCGCGCAGCGGCGCCACAGGTCCGTGCCGTACATCGCGAGGAACTGCGCCGAGACGAACCGCATCTTGCTGGCGAGCTGCGCCGACTGCTTGCGCACGTAGGGTAGCGTGTCGGTGCATGCATCGCCGAGTAGCACGACGGCCTCGCCGGCGAGCATCCCGTTCTTGGTGCCGCCGAGCGAGACGAGGTCGACGCCCGCCTTGACCGTGAGGTCGGCGATCGACGCGCCCAGCGCGACCGCCGCATTGGCGATGCGCGCGCCGTCGACGTGCAACAGCATGCCCTTTTCGTGCGCGAGGTTCGCGAGCGCGCGCAGCTCATCGGGTGTGTACACGGTGCCAAGCTCGCTCACGTTCGAGACGCTGATGACTTTGGGCTGCGCATGATGCTCGAAGCCGAAGCCGGTCAGAGCAGGCTTCACGAGCTCGGGGGTGAGCTTGCCGTCGGGCGTCATCACCGTCACGAGTTTCACGTTGGCGATGTGCTCGGGTGCCGCGCACTCATCGGTGGCGATGTGCGCGCTCTCGGCGCAGATGACGCTCTCCCACGGACGACACACCGCCGAGAGACCCACGACGTTCGCTCCGGTCCCGTTGAATACGAACGCGACCTGCGAACGCTCTCCGAATTCGATCTGGAGCGCGGAGGTGGCGCGAAGCGTCCAGGGGTCGTCTCCGTACGCGTGCGCGTGGCCCGTGTTCGCCTCGGCGATCGCTGCGATGACCTCGGGGTGCACCCCTGAGTGGTTGTCGCTCCCGAACCCTCTCCACACGTCCATGAATCAGCCTCCGACATCCGGTTCGCCGCACTGTCCCGAAAGTAGCACACGCCGCCCACCGAACCGAGTTGAATCGACCGATTGCGCACACGCTTCGAGGGGTAAGCAAACCCTAATGACAAAGCGTCGCACCATAAGCGTGTGACGCTGTGCCCGAAGGAGGTGTTCGCATGCTCGAGACGGAGCGCTCCAGCCCCATCTATGGCCTGGAACGGCGCGACTTCTTGAAGTACTGCGGCTGGCTCGCGACCGTTATCGGTCTGGGTCAGACAGGGGTGGCGCAAGTGGCCAACGCCATCGAGGAGGCTACGAAGCTGCCCGTGGTGGTCTGGTCGGACTTCCAGGAGTGTCTCGGGTGCACCGTGGCGCTGCTGCAATCGACCTCGCCGACTCCCGCGCAGTTGATCCTCCAGCAGATCTCGCTCGCCTACAACGAGGCTGCGATGGCTGCTGCAGGATTCGAAGCCGAGAAGTCCTTCAAGGACGCCTTTGACGAGGGCACCTACTGGGTCATCGAGGGCTCGGTCCCATCCGAGATGGAAGAAGCGTTCTCGGTATCGGGACGGTCCGCTCAGGAGATTCTCAAGGAGTACTACCCCAAGGCCAAGGGCGTCATCGCCATCGGCTCGTGCGCGAGCTTTGGCAACGTTCAGGCGCGCACGCCCAACCCGACCGGTGCCATGGGCGTCGGCGAGTGGCTCAGGACCAAGGGCGGCATCCCGGATGCCGCAGTCGTCAACCTGCCGCGCTGCCCCGGCCACGGCGACGACCTCGTCGCGACACTCGTCTACATCCTCGTGTACGGCAAGCTGCCGGAGCTCGACGCGCACGCGCGTCCGCTCTTCCTCTACGACCAGCTCATCCACGACAACTGCGAGCGCCGCGGACACTTCGAGGCCGGCGAGTTCGTCGAGAAGTTCGGCGACGAGGGCTCTCGCAAGCGCTGGTGCCTGTACAAGGTCGGCTGCAAGGGTCCGGTCACTCATGCTCCCTGCCCCATCAACAAGTGGAACGGTAGGGTGTCGTGGTGCGTGAACTCCGGGCCCTGCTCGGGATGCGCCGAGGACAACTTCTGGAACGACTTCAGCCCGCTCGCGGCGCCGGTGCCCAACATCCCGGTTCCCGCGATCCAGGGCTTCTCGGCCCAGCAGATCGGCGTCGGGCTTGCCGCCGCAACAGGAGTGGGACTGGGCGTGCATCTGGTCGGTCAAGTCGCGACGGGTCGCCTGTTCAAGGGCGGGCCGAGCGAGAACGGCGCGGCCAAGCCCAAAGCGAAGGACGCGGAAGGTGGTGAGCAGTCATGACGAAGGTCGTCATCGACCCGATCACTCGCATCGAAGGTCACCTGCGCATCACCGTTGAAGTCGAGAACGGCAAGGTCAAGGATGCGTGGAACACCTGCACGCTGTTCCGCGGCTTCGAGATCTTCATGGAGACGGTCGACCCGCGTGACACGTGGCAATACGCGCAGCGCATCTGTGGCGTCTGTCCCAACCCGCACGCGCTCAACTCGGCGACCGCGGCTGAGCGGGCCATGGGCGTCGACACGGTCACCGACAACGCTCGCCTCGTGCGCAACATGCTCGATGCGACGCAGATCGGCTACGACTCGATCCTGTGGTTCTACATCTTGAATGCGTTCGACTACGTCAACGTCCCCAACGTGCTCAACGCCAAGACCACCGATCCCGAGTTGCTCGGCATCCAGGACACGGTCAAGCGCATCGCCACATCGGGACAGACGAACCCGTTCTCGAATCACTATTGGGACCACCCCGGCTACGTGCTGCCGCCGGACGTGGACCTGCTGCTCACGAAGCACTACATCCAGTCGATCCAGGCGCAGCAGTGGGCCAACGAGGCGTGCGCGGTCATCGCAGGCAAGTTCCCGATGATCATGAACATGGCCGCCGGTGGAATCACCCAGCTGCCCAGCCTCGAAGAAGTGAAGTACTACCTCGACCGGATGGCACTCGTGAAGCAGTTCACCGAGGAGGTCATGTGGAACGACCTCATCGCGGTTGCCGGTGCGTTCCCCGAGCTCGCGACGTTCGGCCAGGGCTGCGGGAACTTCCTGACGTGGGGCCTGCTCGAGGACAAGAGCCAGGATCCGTACAAGCGGGTCTTCCCGCGCGGCGCGATCTTCGACAAGCAGCTCAAGAACGAGAAGTGTGACCCGAACGACATCAAGCTCTACACGAAGCACAGCTACTACAAGGACTCGATGGGCGCAGGTCAGCACCCGTTCGATGTCGGCCAGAAGGAGATCGAGTTCACGCAGTGGCCGGCCATCGACGGACCCGACATGCCATCGGGCAAGTACGACTGGACCCGGGCGGCTCGCTATCCGAGCCCGGCCGGCAAGGACGTCCCGATGGAGGTGGGCCCGCTCTCCGAGGTGCTCGTCGCCTACGTAGCAGGTCAAAAGGACGTCGTGGCCTACGTCGACGGCGTGCTTGCCGCGATCGGTCAGACGGGCCACCCCGAGGTGCTCGTGTCCAACCTCGGTCGCGTCGCTGCTCGCGTCATCAAGGCGCGCGTCAACTGCGACAAGGCCGCCGAGTGGGGCAACCAGCTGCTGGCCAACATGAAGGCCGGCGACTACGAGTGCTTCACCGAGCCGAACCTCATGGCCGAGGGCGAAGGCGCGAGCGGGTACGATGCACCGCGCGGCGCGCTGTCGCACTACTGCCGCACAAAGGACGGCAAGGTCGCCAAGTACGCAACGGTCCCGGCGAGCAACTGGAACCTCGCCCCGCGCGACGACAACGGCGTGCGCGGCCCGGTCGAAGAGGCACTTGTCGGGACCCCGGTCGTCGATCCGACCAAGCCGCTCGAGCTCCTGCGGACGGTCCACACATTCGATCCTTGAATGGCGTGCGCGGTTCACGTGATTGAACCGACAACCAACCGCGTCCTCGAGTTCAAGGTCCGCTAGAAGGAGGTGGAAGCATGTCCCACAAGTTCACACGGCTCGAGCACCCACTGCCCGCCGTGTTACTGCACTGGGCACACCTGCTCTCCTTCTTCGTGCTGATCGCGACAGGACTGCAGATCCACGCGCACACGAACTGGATCGGGGCGCTGGGCACCATCCGCCAGGTGCACTTCGTGGCGATGTACGTGTTCGTGCTCACCACGGTCGTACGCATCTACTGGGCGTTCTTCGGAGCGGGAACGGCCGCCTTGGGCGGACTCGTTCGGCATCGTGACTGGAAGTTCTTCGCGCTCACGCTCGATGACCTCAAATCGATGCCCGAGTGGATCAAGTACTACCTGTTCTTGCGCAAGACCCGCCCGCACACCGTGAAGTACAACCCGCTGCAGAAGATGACGTATGTGGCGCTGTTCCCGCTTGGCATCCTTGTGATGGCACTTACGGGGTTCGCGCTGTTCACGCCGACTGCCGAGGCGATGTTGTGGTTCACGAACCTGCTCGGTGGGCAAAACGTCGTCCGGCTGTGGCACTACCTCACGATGTGGATCCTGATCATGTTCTTCATGATCCATCTGTACCTCGTGGTGGTCGAAGACCCGGCCGAGGCGAGCATCATGCTGTGGCGTTCCGTGCCCGAGGACCTGCGAGTCGCGGGTGACTACGACACTGCCGATACCAGCGGTGGCGTACGGGCCGAGAAGGTCTAGGGGGACGTGTCCCGAGTCTGCATCATAGGGATCGGGAACACGTTGATGGGCGACGACGGCGTCGGCGTCCGGGTCGCTGAGGCTTTGGCCTCGCGTGATCTGGGCGCCGACGTCGCCGTCGTGAGTGGCGGCACCGACGGCATGGCGCTTACCAGGCACTTCATGGAGTACGACTCCGTGGTCGTGGTCGATGCGATCGCGGCAGACGACACCCCCGGCTCCGTCTACCGGTTCGACCCCGACGATGTCGGTATCACGTCGCTGCGCTCTCACACGAGCCACGGGCTCTCGGTGCCTGCGATCATGTTCGCTTCACGCCTTCAGGGCGGCTGCGCGGACGTGATCATCTTCGCCGTTCAGATCGGCGACATCACCTGCGGCTTCGAGACGCTCACGCCCGAGGTGGAGGCAGTGGTGCCGGAGGTGGCCGAGATGGTCGCGGCCGAAGCGCGGCGGCTGGCCGAGCAGAAGTAGCGCGGCCCGCACAGCTCATCCCCGCAGGCACATCCCGGTGCTTTGCCGCGAACTCGCACGCTTTCATCTGCTCTGAGCGTGGGCAAGTGGGCTCATGCGGGTATGAGCCAAGTGGTAGTCAAAGGGGGTATGCCGAGTTGAGCGAAGACCAATCATCGTATGCGCCCTGCGACCCGGCAGTCACACCGCACAACGACATCACCGAGCCACCCGACTTCGACGAACTCGAGCACGAGCGCCTGAGGAAGACGCATCTACGGGCGCTCCCTATCGCTCTGTGCGGTGCGGGCCTGGCAGCGCTGTTCGCGCTCTTGACCTCGCAGTACTCGATGGCGTGGCCGCCCGCGCTGGCAGCCGTGGGCTTCGTGATCGCCTACGCCTGCGTGCGCAAGGGGTTGCTGGGTGCGGCCACGCTGATCATTGTGATCACTGCGATCTCGCTCGTGACCGTCACAGGGCTGCGCGGTAACGGCCTTCATGACCCGGCGACGTTCGCCTACCCGGTCATCGTGATCTGGGCAGGGATGACATTGGAGACCAGGCCGTTCGTACTCACCGCAATCTTCGCGGGGCTCTCGGCGGTACTGCTCGCAGTCGAGAGCATGACCGGATGGATTGGTGGCCCAAGCAGTCATGTGCCGACACCGAGCGAACTGGTGGCGGCGGCCATCATCTTTCCGGCGACAGCCTACGCCGTGTGGATGCTCGCGACGGCCGCGCGCGAGAGCCTGGCAACCGCCCGATGCGAAATCGCTCGACGACACATCATCGAGCAGGAGCTTCGCGAACTGACGATCCGCGACGAGCTGACCGGGCTGTTCAACCGGCGTTTCTTCGACGCCGAGCTGGCGCGGCTCGAGGCGACCCGCGCCGTACCCGTCAGCATCATCGTCTGCGACATAGACGGCCTCAAGACGGTCAACGACGAGCAGGGCCATGCGGCTGGCGACCAGCTGCTCATCGAGGCGGCCACGGCCTTGTCCACCGTCGTTCGAAACGAAGACGTGCTCGCGAGAGTGGGCGGAGACGAGTTCTCGATTCTGCTGCCGGAGACGGACTCACACGACGCAGACCAAGCGATGGCGCGCATTCGCGACCACCTCTCTGAGCGTGCGGACGGCGGGGCGCCGGCGGTCTCACTCTCTATGGGCGCCGCCACGTCGGCCGATGGCGAGCTCTGGAAGGTCCGCCTCGCCGCAGATTCGAGGATGTACGCGGCCAAGGCGCAAGCCAAGGCGCAGGGGTTCGCAGAAGGGGCATTCGGCGTCGGGCACGCGGGGATGCAAGGAAGCGTCGCACCCAGCCCCGCCGACTAGGTCCCGAACAGCCTGTCGCACTGCGCCACGTACTCCCGCAGCTGTGCCGGCAGCGCCGCAACGGGCCCGGCCTGCGGCATCGGCGCCGAATTGTAGGTGTCCCAGAACACCACATGGCTGCCGAGCAGGTCGCCCGCACGCGCATCCGCGATCATCGCCGCGAACGCCTTGCCGGTGTACGTCGTCTCGAGAGTCAGTCCCGCCGCTCGCGCGAGCTCGACCGCCTCGGTGGTCTCGGGGGTGACGACGCCGTAGCCGGGTTCAAACCAGTCGTGGCGCAGCTCCAGCGCGAGATCGACCGGCGTCAGCGGCGGGAAGCCGGCATCGAGCGAGCGGGCCAGCGCGATCGTGTCGGCGGCGAGCTTCTCGGCGATGGCGTCCGTGGCGACGCTGTCGGGCGTGACGCGCGTCGCGACGACTCGCGTGTCGAGACCGGCCGCTGCGAAGCCGATGGCCAGGCCGACGGCCGTGCCGAGCGTGCCGGCCGCGACGTAGACGACGTCGGGCTCGATGACCGCCCCACCGTCACCGCGCATCGTCAGCAGTCCGCCGAGAACAGGTCGCTCGCCAGCGTGCGCCTGCGCAACCAGCTCGAACGCGGCGTTCACGTAGCCCATCGCGCCGAGTGCGCTCGTGCCACCCATCGGGATGACGCACGGCGCGATGCCGTCGCGTCGCTCGAGCGCCTGCTTGGCGCGCACCGCTTCACGCGCGCCGTCCCAGCCGTCGACGAGGTGGATGACGGTGCCGAGCCCGGCGTGCGCGCGCAGCGTCGCCGCTGCGAACGGGCCCGGAGCCTGTGGGGAGAGCACCGCGTGCGGCTCGAGGCCCAACCGTCGCGAGAACACCGCGGTCGCCAGCGCGTGGTTCGAGCCATACGCACCGAACGTCAGCGTCGTGCGCGCCCCCTGCTCGATTGCCTCGCCGAGCAGGAACTCGAGCTTGCGCACCTTGTTGCCGCCGTACGCGGCGCTGGTGAGGTCGTCGCGCTTCACGTACAGCGCGTGGAACCGATCTGCGATCTCCCCGGGCAGGTCGAGCGCTTCGGCGGGCGTAGGCAGATCGCACAGCGCCACGCGCGGCAGGTTCGCGAACCCGGGGTGACGCTCGATGATCGGCAGGCTCACGAGAGCACCTCTCTGTTGGGACGCCGGACAGTCTGGCGCGAGCCTATTCGTAGGCGATCGCGTCGCGCACGCTCACCCGTGAAGCGTTCCATGCAGGCACGAGACTCGCGACAACCGCGATCACCAGCACGGAGACGAGCCACAGGCCCACGCCGCCCCACGAGAACTTGTATGCCAGCGGCAGCGACATCGCACCGCCCAACGCGCTTACGAGCCACATCGAGAGCGGCCACGACAACACCGCGCCCATCCCCCACGCCATGAGCGCCACGACCACGCCCTCGGTGATGAAGATATTGAAGATCGAGCCGTGGCTCGCGCCGATCGAGCGCATGACTCCGATCTCACGCGTGGACTCGAGCACATTGATCGTCATCGTCCCGGTCAGGCCGATCACACCCACGATCGACAGAAGCGCCGCCATGATGACGAGGAACGTCACGAGGATGCCGAGCTGGCTCGCGATCGCATCCTTCCAGGCGATCTGCGTCTCCGACCCACTGACCGAGAAGCCGGCGTCGGAGAGTCGGTCCTCCAGATCCGATGCGACCTTCTGCTGCTCCGCCGAGGTGTGGATGTCGGTCTTCACGAGCACACGCGTGACACCGCCCCCGCCGTCGATGGCCGCGTCGAGCGCCGACCTGTCGACGAAGATCATCGGCCCGCGCATCTGACCGGATGCGATTCCAACGATCTTCCAGTCGGTGTCAGCGCCACGGATGGTGAGGCGCACCGTGTCTCCGACGTCGAGGTTGGGCTGGTCCTTCACGACATCGGTGTTGATGACGATGCCATGGTCATCGCCGGATTCGAGCCATCGGCCATCAGCGAGTGTCGGGTTGATGAACGTGCTGTCCCAAGGCAGTCCGATCACGTCGATTCCCTGGTTCTCACTTCCGTCGGGGCGCTTAAGCGATGCGCTCGAGTTGCGGCGGATCTCCACAGCCGTCACACCGGGCACCTTCGCAGCCTCACGCTCGACGTCGACGCCGGGCTCGGGGTCGCTGAAGTACGCGAGCGCGTCGTAGACCCAGAACGCCGCGATGTCATCGACAGTCTGTAGCGTCGACGTGCGAACGGTGAGCACCGCCATGACGACCGCCGACGCGAGCGTGAGCGTAAGCAGCGTCATCGCGAGCCGACCCTTGCGCAGGAACGTGTTGCGCAGCGACAGCGCCACCGGGCGCGGCAGCCCGCGGATGAGCCCGAGGGCGCGGTCGACCAGCCCGTTGCCGAAGTCCGCCGATACACCCGTCGCAGACAGCGCGGTGACAACGCTTGTCCGAGAGCCGGCCCGCACCGGGACGACCGCCGCCAGCAGCGGAACGAGCAGTCCCACCGCGATCTCGATCGCGATGACGTACGCGGGCGGCGTGACGCTCGTGAGCCGGAAGTTGAGCAGACCGGCCGCGTACTCGGTGAACCACTTGCCGCCCCACAGCGTCAGCGGCATGCCCACGGCGACCGCCAGCACCCCGTAGATCCCGACGAGCGTCAAGTACATGCCCATGACCTGGCTCGCTCGTCCGCCAACGGCTTTCATGACACCGACCTGCTTGATCTGCTGCGCCATGAGCGCCGAGATGGTCGTGACGACGAGGAACCCTGAGAGCGCAAGCGCCATCACGCCAAGCGCCAGCAGCAGCAGCGACAGCGCCTTGAAGATGTCACCCAGGAAGTGGCTCCCCGGCTTGGGAACGGTCGTGCGATACGCCTGTACGCCGGCGGGAGCGAGCACGCGATCGCGGATGTCGACGGCGATGCGGCTGCCCGCCGCCTGCGAGAGCGACGGGTCGAGCGAGATGCCGAGGTAGTTGAACTTCTCGGGCTCCTTGAGGTCCGTGAGCGCGGGCATGGATGTGTACCCAACCGCCACGTCCGAGAACTTCGTCGGTACCGCGTTGATGTCGTGCGCGTAGCCGACGATCCGCAGCGGCACCCGCGTGCCGTCATCGGTCTCGACGACGATCGTCTGCCCGATCTCAAGCTTCTTGACGAGCAGCACGCTCTTCTCAAGCACGATCTCGCCCGGTCCCGGCGGCCACGACGTCGACTGCTCACGCGTGAGCTTCTGCACCGAGATGTCCTCGAAGTCAGGCAGGCCCCAGACCTGCATCGTGGGCCAGCCCGCCGAGGAAGACGCGGGTTGCGCCGCGTCCGAATAGCGCACCGCGAACTGCCTGCGCGCGTCGGCGCCGAGCACGTCGCTGCGCCTGGCGACCGCGCGCAGCAGCGACTCGTCGAAGTCGCTCGTGATGAACTCGGCGGACGGAGCGCGCGACGACAGGTAGTCGGTGTCGAACTCACGCGTAAGCACGCCTCGGCCACCCATCACCACCCCTACCGAGAAGATGCCCACGGCGATCGAGATGACCACGAGCGCGGTCTTGAGTCGGTGCCCGGTCAGGTCGCGGACGACCTTGCGCCAGCGCGGTGCGAGCCCCATCGCCGGCTCAGCCCCGCTCTTCGGCGAGTTCCTCGGCGAGCTCGTCACTCAGACGCAGGATGCGCTCCTCGATGATCTCGCCGTCGTGAACGTGCAGGCTTCGGCGCACCCGCTGCGCGATGTCGTTGTCGTGGGTGACCATGATGATGGTCTTTCCGGCGTCCACGAGCCGCTCGAACAGCCCGAACACCGCGTCGGCGGTCTTGGAGTCGAGGTTGCCGGTGGGCTCATCGGCGGCAAGCACCGGCGGATCGTTTGCGAGCGCACGCGCGATGGCGACGCGCTGCTGCTGACCGCCGGAGAGCGCCGCGGGCAGCTTGTACGCCTGATCCGCCATCTCGACCGCCTCGAGCAGCGCAAGCGCGCGCTCGGGCCGCTCCTCGGGGGCGTACATGCGGCAGAAGTCCATTGGGAGCATGACGTTCTCGATGACCGTGAGCGTGGGCAGCAGCTGGAAGAACTGGAACACCACGCCGATGGTCTTGCCGCGCCACTGGGCAAGCTGGTTCTCGTTGAGCTTGTGTACCGGAGTGCCGTCGATGACCACCTTGCCCGAAGTGGGCCGGTCGATGCCGGTGATCATGTTGATGAGCGTGGTCTTGCCGCTGCCCGACTTGCCGATCAGCCCCACGAACTCCCCGGCGTTCACGTCGAGGTTGATGCCGCGCAGCGCAGTGAACGGCACCTCTCCGGTGTCGTAGACCTTGACCACGTCGGTCAGTCGCATGAGCGGTTCAGGCATCTAGCGATTCTTCTTCCCGGGGTGCCCCTTGAAGTAGCTCTTGGCAGCCTTGGCGATCGACTTCTTCGTCTGTTCTTTCTCGGCCCAGGCCTTCTGATCCTGCCGCCTTGAGAGTTCGTTGAGCTCCGCCCGCAGCGACCGATAGCTGTCGAGTCGACGCTGCGGCAACTCGCCCGCTTCGACCGCAGCGATGACCGCGCAACCCGGCTCGCTCTCGTGCGCACAGTCGGTGAACTTGCAGTGAGCCGCGAGCGCGTCGATGTCGGGAAACGCGCTCGCGATGCCGTCCTCGGCGTCCCACAACGCGACCGCCCGCATCCCCGGTGTATCGATGATGACGCCCCCACCGGGCACGAGCACGATCTCGCGCGCCACGGTGGTGTGTCGGCCTTTGTCATCGCTCTTGCGCACCGACTTCGTTGCTTGGACCTCGCCGCCCACGAGCCGGTTGACCAGCGTCGACTTGCCCACACCCGACCCGCCGAGAAGCGCCGCGGTCACACCAGGTCCCAGGCACGCGCGAATCTCGTCGAGTCCGACTCCGGTGATGGCGCTCTCCACGATCACGTCGACACCCGGAGCGACCTCCTCGGCCAGCCCGCGCTGGTAGTCGATGTCCTCGGCGATGTCGGCCTTCGAGAGCACGACCACCGGCCGGGCACCGCTCTCCCATGCGAGCACGAGCTCGCGCTCGAGTCGGCGCATGTTGATGCCCTTGCCTGAGAGTGATTGCACCACGAAGACGATGGTCGCATTTGCGACAAGCACCTGTTCGTCGGTCTGCTCGCCGGGATCCTTGCGCACGAACGCGCTCGTGCGCGGCAGCACGGCCTCGATGATCGCCTGGTCGTGGCCCTCGGGCACCGCAAGCGCGACCCAGTCGCCCACCACTGCCCGCGCATCGATGCCGCCGTCCTTGAGCAAGTGCGTCGCCGGTTCGGCCCGCCGAGAACCCGCCTCGGTGACGACGAGCGGCAGCGAACGGTCGACTCGGCTGACCCTGCCGGGGATGAAGCCGGCGTCGGCATAGGGCGCGAACAGCGCAGTCTCGCGCTCGGTCCAGCCGAGTTCGACGAGTGTGGGCGCTTCGATGTGATCGGGTTCAGGCACCCGCCAAGCATAGCGCGTGCGAACCCGATTGGCAGTCGGATGCTAGCGACGCGCCGCGCACACCACAGCAATCGACGTGTCGGCGAAGAGGTTGGGCAGGAACGACACCCGTCGCACCGCCTGCCACGAGTCTCCGCCGGAGAGTGGAATCTCCTGCTCGATCTCCCCACCGTTGGCGGCGACGAAGTCGCGGAAGTCCTTGAGCGTGGTGTGGTGGATGTTGGGCGTGTCGTACCACGAGAACGGAATCGACTCCGAGACCGGCATACGGCCCTTGAACGCCAGATACCCACGTACGCGCCAGTGACCGAAGTTGGGGAACGTGATGATCGCGCGCTCGCCCACGCGAAGCATCTCTCGAACCACGAGTGCAGGGTTGCGCACGACCTGCAGCGTCTGCGACAGCACCACGACGTCGAAGGCGTGGTCGGGGTATCCCGAGAGGCCCTCGTCGAGGTCGGCCTGGACGACTGAGAGCCCGCGCTCGATCGCTGCGGCGATCTCTGCGGGGCCGAGCTCGATGCCCCGTACGTCGCAGCCGCGCTCGTCACGCAGGTGCGCGATGAGCGAGCCGTCGCTGCAGCCCAGGTCGAGCACGCGGCTGCCCTGCGGCACGAGCGAGCTGACGAGTTGTAGGTCTGCGCGGAGCTGATCGACTGCGGTCACGAGGGCTCACCTCCCGCCTGCGCGAGCGCCTCGGTGAGTGCGCGCGTGAGGAACGGTTCGATGTAGCGGCGCTGCTCCTCGGGTTCGAGCAGGAAGGCGTCGTGCCCGTACGGGCTCTCGATCTCGGCGAAGCTGACCTCACCGCGCGCGCGACGGATCGCGTCGACGAGCCCCTTGGTCTGGTACGTGGGGAACAGCCAGTCGCTCGAGAAGGTGAGCAGGAGGAAGCGAACGGGCGTCTCGGCAAGCGCCTCGGCGACCGAACGGTGTCCCGCTGCGAGATCGAAGTAGTCCATCGACTTGGTCATGTAGAGGTAGGTGTTCGCATCGAAGCGCTCGACGAATCGGCGCCCCTGGTGCGCCAGGTAGCTCTCGACCTGGAACTCGGTCACGAAGTCGAACGCGAGATCGTCGCGGTCGCGCAACTGGCGGCCGAACTTGTCGCGCATCGACTCGTCCGACAGATACGTGATGTGGCCGACCATGCGCGCGATCGAGAGACCGTGCTCGGGCTCTGCACCGCCGTAGTAGTCACCGCCTGCGAAGTTGGGGTCGCCGAGGATCGCTTGGCGTCCAACCTCGTTGAACGCGATGGCCTGCGCGCCGAGCCGAGGGGTGGTGGCCACGCCGACGCAGGTGCGCACGCGCTCCGGATAGCGCTTGGCCCACGCGAGCGCCTGCATGCCGCCCATCGAACCGCCGACGACGGCGAGCAGCGTCTTCACGCCCAGCCGGTCGAGCAGCGCTGCCTGGGTGTCGACCATGTCCTCGACGGTGACGAGGGGGAATCTCCGCCCGTAGGGCGTCTCGGTCGTGGGATCGATCGAAGCGGGACCCGTCGTCCCGGAACACCCGCCAAGCACGTTGCTGCAGATGACGAAGTACTTCTCGGTGTCGATTGCCATGCCGGGACCGACCATGACCTCCCACCAGCCGGGCTTCTCGGCACCACGCTTATCCAGCCCGGAGGCCACGTGGCTGTCGCCCGACAAGGCATGGCAGATGAGGATCGCGTTGGTCCCGGTCGCGTCGAGCTCGCCCCACGTCTCGTAGGCGATATCGACGTGCTCAAGCCGACGACCCGACACGAGGTCGAGCCCTTCGGACAACGAGCATGTCAGGAGTCCCGAGGCGGGCGGCCCACCGGCCGCCGCGCCACGGGCATCAGCGTGAGTCACGCGTTACACCTTTTCCAGCGCCTGCTCGAGATCGGCGAGGATGTCCTCGATGTTCTCGATGCCGACGGACAGGCGGACGAAGTCATCGCCGATACCCGCCTTCACAAGCTCCTCTTGGGAGAGCTGTGAGTGCGTGGTCGACGCAGGATGGATGATAAGTGATTTCGCATCGCCCACGTTGGCGAGGTGTGAGAACAGCTCGACGCCGTTGATGAGCGTCTTGCCGGCATCGAGCCCGCCCTTCACGCCGAACACGACGACGCCGCCGTAGCCGTTCGTGAGGTACTTCTTGGCGTTCGCATGCGTGGGATGGGCCTCGAGCCCCGGGTATGCGACCCAGGCGACCTTGGGGTGGCTCTCGAGGTACTTCGCGACGGCGAGCGCGTTGTCGCTGTGGCGCTGCACGCGAAGCGAGAGCGTCTCGACGCCGAGCAGGAACTGCTGCGCGTTGAACGGCGAGAGCGAGCTACCGAGGTCTCGGAGCAGGTTGACCCGCGCGCGGATCGCGAAGGCGACGTTGCCGAGGCCCGGGAAGTCACCGAAGACGTCCCAGAACTTCAGGCCGTGGTAGCTCGCATCGGGCTCAGTAAACTCGGGGTGACGGCCCTGACTCCAGTCGAAGTTGCCGCCGTCGACAAGGATGCCACCGAGCGACGTGCCGTGACCGCCGAGCCACTTGGTGAGTGACTCGATGACCACCGCTGCGCCGTGATCGAACGGGCGGAACAGGTACGGGGTCGCGAACGTGTTGTCGACGAACAGCGGTACGCCCAGCTCACGGCCGGCTGCCGCAAGCGCATCGAAGTCGGGGACGTCGAGGCGCGGGTTGCCGATCGTCTCGACGAACCACGCGGTCGTGGTGTCATCGGTCGCGGCGACGAAACCGGCCACGTCGGTCGGCTCCACGAAACGCACGGCGATACCGAGCCGCCGGAAGGTGTGCAGGAAGATGTTCCAGGTGCCGCCGTACAGCGACGTCGAGGCGACGACGCTTCCGCCGGTGTTGGTGACGTTGAGCAGGCCGAGAACCTCTGCCGCGTGACCCGAGGACAGGGCCAGGGCCGCCGAGCCGCCGTGGAGCGCTGCGACGCGCTGCTCGAGCACGTCGTTGGTCGGATTCATGATGCGTGAGTAGATGTTGCCGAAGGCACGCAGGCCGAAGAGGTCTGCGGCGTGGTCCGTGTCCTTGAAGTTGTAGGCGACCGTCTGATAGATCGGGACGGCGCGTGAGCCGGTCGTGGGGTCAGGCGATGCTCCGCCGTGGATTGCGATGGTGTCGAAACGCGGGGTGGTCGAGTCGCTCATGGCTACCAGCCTCTTTCCTGAGTGCGTGTCTGATGGGGACGATACCCAACCTTGGCTCTAAGCGCGAAGGTCGGCCGAAGGCCGCCCGGATCCGGCGCATACGCCGATAGACCCGGGCTGGGTCATCATCATGTCCATCATCGTCACGAACTCAGACGGGCGAACCATGATTGCTCGATCACACCTCCTTGAAGCACTCGGGGCCGGCACACCGGCCACATCGAAGTTCCGCACACCTTACGGCCTCACCGATTGGAGCGTCAAGGAACGAATCCGCACCTTCGAGGGGCGGAAGCGACGCGTGTGAGGAGCGCAACAGGGGTATCCTCGGATTCGCACCGGCCTGCGCCGAGGAAGGAATCACCATGAAGCAGCGACTCGGAGCCGTAGAGCGGCTCTTCCCCATGCCGTGCGTGCTTGTCGTGGGAGGCACGATGGAGCTGGCCGATACACTCGCGGTCGCGTGGATCAACGTCGTTTCCTCAACACCTCCCACCATCGCCATGGGCCTGCGCAAGACGCGCCGCACGCTGGAGCTCATCCGCGAGACCGGCGGTGAGTTCACCGTCAACATCCCGGACACCGCGCTCGCCGCTCAGGTCGACTACTGCGGGATCGTCTCAGGCGGCACCGCCGATAAGTTCGAGGCGACCGGCCTGACGCTGGCGCGCTCCTCGGTGGTGGGCGCCCCGATCATCGAGGAGTGCCCGTACAACATCGAGTGTCGCACCACGCACGAGGTGGAGGTCGGCGAGTACGTGGTCGTGTTCGGCGAGATTGTGGAGGCGCATGCCGAAGAACGCCTGCTGCGTGAGGGCGCCAACGTAGTCGAGATGGACGATCTCGACCCGCTAATCTACATCGCGGGGGCGCGCGAGTACCGCGGCCTCGGACCAAAGCTTCACGACGCATACAAGATCGGAAACGAGTTCCGCAAAGGATCGCCCGAGTGACCGATGCGGAATCGCAGCCGCGCACGCCGTTCTCGGTCCGATTCGCTGTGCGCAGTGAGGCCCGGCTCCTCGCCGCGATCGTGCGCGAGTCGTTTCAGACGGAGGCGGCCGTGTTCGGGGACATCCCGCCCCTCCATGAGTCCGCAGCCGACATCGAAGCCACCTTCGACGCCGGGGACGTGACGCTGGTCGCCGAGATGCAAGGCGTGCCGGTCGGTACCGTCCGCGGCGAGACGGTCGAGGGCGGCACGCTGATGGTGCGGCGCCTCGCCGTCCTCGAAGAGTCTCGAGGCCGCGGAATCGCACGAGCACTGATGACGGCCCTCGAGGACGCCTACCCCGACGTACCTCGTTTCGAGCTCTTCACCGGCATGCGCAACGGCGCGGCGTTGTCGCTCTACGAGTCGCTCGGGTATGTGCGCGAGGGCACGGTCGAGATCGCGCCGGGTGTCGAACTCGTGACGCTCTCAAAGCGCGGACGAGCCGCACGCTCCTGCCGCTGATCGCGTGCGCGACGCCGCCTCTGCACCCTGGCGAGGAGCGGCCCCACCGCGACGAGCGCTGTGCTACGCAATCGCGTCGGCGAGCCAGTCAACAAGCGGCTTGGTACGCAGGAAACGCTCCATGCACCAGTCGACGAACTCGGGCCCAGCGAACTCCGGCGGCACCGGTTCGGTCTTCTCGATCGCGTGCACCGCGGTGTACTTGAGCAGCTCGGCTCGGGGTGACTCTGCCGAGAATCCCGCCGGCACGCGCGCGAGCGTCTTGTCGCCCAGCTCGTAGCCCTCGGCAGTCAGTCCGTCGAGCATCGCAGCAAGCTCTTCACCCGTCGCGGGAGCAATGATCGCCGCACGCAGCCGGGCGAGGTGCTCGGGCGCGAGCCAGTGAGCGCCGCCACCCACCCATATGCCCTCGGGGACGATGCGAACGAAGTAGCCAGCAGCGCCTTTGCGGTCGGGACCGATCCAGAACCACATGTCCGAGTAGGTCTTGTACGGCGACTTGTCGCGGGCGAAACGTGTGTCGCGGTTGATACGGAAGATCGAGCGGTTCACCGCAGGCACGCACTGCACCCGCGGGTCCACCGCCGCAAACGCCACCCCCACCGCGTCCACGAACGCCTTCTGGCGATCGAGCAGCTCACCGTCGAATCGTGCTCGGTTTTCGGTGAACCACTCACGCTCGTTGTTGGCCGCCAGCTCGCGCAGGAACGAAAGCGTCCCCGCCGAGAATCCGTCGAATGTCATGCTCTGCCTCCTGGTCTGCCCGAGCGGGGTGTCGCGCTTACGCGTACTCGGGTATGTTCCCACGAGCGGGCCGCGATCGGCGCGCAGAACCCAAGGAGCCCTGTGAAGAACCGCCGCCTGCTCATCATCTTCGGCATCGTGCTCGTGGACATGCTGAGTTTCTCGCTCGTGTTGCCGCTCCTCCCCTACTACGCGACGCAGTTCGGTGCGTCCCCCGCGATCGCCGGCCTGATCTTCTCGAGCTACCCGCTCATGCAGGTGATCGCTGCGCCGGCGCTCGGCCGCCTGTCCGACGTGTGGGGCCGCAAGCCGGTGCTCCTTCTCTCGATCGCAGGCACAGCATGCGCACTGGTGCTGCTCGGCCTGTCGAAGTCGCTGTGGATGCTGCTGGCCAGCCGCATGATCGACGGAATCACCGGCGGCAACATCAGCGTCGCCCAGGCATACATGACGGACGTGACCGACGAGAAGGACCGCGGCCAGGCGTTCGGCCTCGTGGGCGCTGCGTTCGGCATCGGCTTCATCCTGGGACCTGCAACCGGCGGCGTGCTCTCGCAGTACGGCCAGATGGTCGCGCCGTTCACCGCGGCGGCCCTCGCCCTCGGAAACCTGCTGCTCGTCGCATTTGTCTTGCCCGAGTCGCTCTCGGCCGAGCGCCGCGCCGCGGTCAAGGCCGAGCCGGCAAAGGGGTTCAGCATCCGTGAGCTCGGCTCGACGCTGTCGCTTCCACGAGTCGGTCCGCTCATGGCCGTCCGCATCGTCATTGGTTTCACGTTCGCGGTCTTCGAGGGCGGCTTCTCCCTGTGGGCCGCCAACGCACTCGGATTGACTGCGACTCAGAACGGGCTGTTCCTCGCCTACGTGGGCGTCATCTCGGTCATCATCCAGCTCGTCCTCATCAAGCCCCTGACCAAGCGCTTCTCCGACCCGCAGCTCATCACCTGGTCGACACTTCTCGCCGCGGTGATGCTGCTCGCGTGGGGATTCTCGCCGAACCTCGTGGTCTTGGCCGCCCTCATGCCGTTCCTGTCGCTCGGAATGGCGGTCGCCAACACCATCCTGGGCAGCGCGCTCACCAAGTCGGTCTATCCCGATGAGGTCGGCGGCGTCATCGGCCTGTCGACCGCCACGGGGTCGCTCACGCGCATCCCGGCGCCATTCGTGGCGGGGCTCCTTCTCGGCGTTGCGGGTTGGGGGCCGGGCGTCTTGGCTGGCGCACTGACGCTGATGATCGTCCCGTTCGCCTACCGTCGCCTCATCCAGCGCCCCGACGCACCGCTGCCGCCGCGCGAGATCCCGGTGGCGGCGCACTCGGTGCCCGCCGAGTAGAGCACCCCGTCCCCAGGAATACGAAGAACGGCTCGGACCCCTGCCCGAGCCGTTCTCGTTCGCGCTGCCGACCCCTAGGCCGACAAGCGCGCCATCCTCAAGCGCTCAGAACCGCAGGCACGGCCCCTCGCGCATCGAGATCAGTAGCCCTCGCTATCCAGCCGGACCTTACCGGCGAACACACGGTAGACGAGGAAGATGTAGAACAGAACCAGCGGCACACCGATCGCCGCGATGATGAGCATCACGGTCAGCGTGAGCTGCGATGACATTGTGCTAGCGATCGTGAGCGGTGCGCCCGGCCCCAGACTCGGTACCAGGTTGGGGAAGATCGAAGCTGCCCAGATGCCGACGAGCGACACGGCGGACAGCGAAATCGCGTACCACGCCGAGAGGTCCTTGCCGCCGTTCATCGACAGGCGACCCCAGGCGATCGAGACCACCAGCAGCGCGACGAACACCCAGCCGACGATCGAACCGGTGACGTTCGCAAACACGTTCTTCGCGAACAGTGCGGTGACGGCGGTAGCCACAACGACAAGCGCGGTGAACGCCCACGCCAGCGTCGAGCGCATGGCCACCGTACGCTTGTAGAGGTCGCCTTCAGACTTCACGGCGAGCCATGACGCACCCTGCACCAGAATCATCGAAAGACCAAGCACGCCGATGACGAGCTGGAAGGGGTTGAACCCGTTGTGGATGCCGAGCAGCGTGAAGAAGTTGCCGGCGAACTCACCATCAGTGGCAAGCGGCACTCCAAGCGCGATGTTGCCCACGGCCACGCCGAACAGCAACGACGGCAGCGCGCTCCCGATGGTGAATGCCCAGTCCCAGACGCCGCCCCACGCCGGATCGTGCGCGTGGAACTCGAAGGACACGGCGCGGAAGATCAGCGCGAAAAGCACGAGCATGAGCGCGAGATAGAAGCCCGAGAACACCGTGGCGTACACGGCCGGGAACGCTGCGAACAGCGCGCCGCCGCCGGTAAGCAGCCACACCTCGTTACCGTCCCAGACCGGTCCGACCGACCTGCGCATGACCTCTTTGTCCTCGGCCGACTTGCCGAGGAACGGAAGGAGTGTGCCGACGCCAAGGTCGAATCCGTCGAACACCGCATAGCCGGCGAGGAGCACGCCAACGAGCACGAACCAGATGATGCCGAGAACTTCGTGAGTCATCGTGTGTCCCTCCCTACTCTGCGGTCTTGGTCGAGGCGGCGGCCGTTTGCGGGCCCTTCTTGATGATGTTGAGCACCACGCGCGCCCAGCCCACAAACAGCAGCGCGTAGATGACGAAGAAGATCGCGATGGTCAGGGCGATCTGGTAGGCGGGAACCACCTTCGAGACCGCGTCGACCGTCTTGAGGCCCCATGCGGGGTCGGGGAACTTATCGATGGGCGGCGTGACGATCCACGGCTGACGGCCAATCTCGGCGGCAGCCCAACCCATCTGGATGCCGATCTCGGGAAGCAGCCACGCCCACATGAGGAACTTCAGCAGGCCGCGCTTCTCTTCGAGCTTGCCGGTGCGGTTGATCCACCAGAAGTAGGCGGTCACGACGATCAGCAGCAAGAACACCACGATCATGAGGTGGTACGTCTGATACGTCGCCTGTAGCGGCGGATGCAGGTCGGCCGAGAAGTCATTCAGACCCGGCAACGGCTTGGTGAACGTGAAGCTCTCGAGGAAGCTCACGCCGCCGGGAATCTCGATGGCGACGGTCTTCTTGTTGACCGTGTCCACCCAGCCGACAAGGCCGAGCGGCATGGGGCCTGTGTCCCAGTGGCCTTCCATGGCAGCCATCTTGACCGGCTGCTGCTGGACGACCTCGACTGCTTGGAAGTGACCGGTGAGCCCCATCGCGATCGAGCCGATGAGAGCGATGATGAGTCCGTACGAGATGCTACGGCGACCGAAATCCTTGTGCTCACCCTTCAGTAGGTGATACGCGCCAACTGCGGCAGCCATCATCCCACCGGTGATGATCAAGGAGTTGACGGTATGGAAGTAGCGCGGCCACGTCGACGGGTTGAAGCCGGCGGCGAAGAAGTTGGTCATGACCGCCTTGCGAACGCCATCAACGATCTGGACCTCGTAACCACGCGGGGTCTGCATCCACGAGTTGGCGATGATGATCCAGAGCGCGGACAGCAGAGAACCGAGCCACACGAGCCACGTTGAGACGTAGTAGAACTTCTTCGACACCTTGTTGCGGCCGAAGAGCAGCACACCCAGGAACGTCGACTCCAGGAAGAACGCGAACAACCCCTCGGCAGCGAGCGGTGCACCGAAGATGTCACCGACGAACCGGGAGTACGAGGCCCAGTTCGTGCCGAACGCGAACTCCATCGTGATGCCTGTGGCCACGCCGATGGCGAAGGTGGCTGCGAATATCTTGATCCACAGCGTCGACATCGCCTTGTCTTCTTCTTTACCGCTCTTGTAGTACGCGCGCTCGAACAGGACCGTCACCAGTCCAAGCCCGATCGACAGCGGAACGAAGAAGAAGTGGTACGCGACCGTGAACGCGAACTGGAACTTAGCGAGCGCTACAGCGTCCATTCCCCCTCATCACCTTCCCTTCCTCCTAAAGCAGCCCCGCCAGGGACTTGGTAGAGAGATAATCCCCCACCATGGTGTCTACCTCGCGCCAAACCTTGTGAACCTCGCACTCGGACATGCGATCGCACCAGTTGGCATCGCGCGAGCAAACCGAACATGACACGTCGCCCTGCATGGCATCGGCGACGTCACGCAACGTGATCTTGTCGGCTGGGCGCGAGAGAAGAATGCCGCCGCGCGCACCGCGACGGCTCTCGATGAGCCCGGCCGCGCCGAGTTCACGCTGGATTCCACGAGCGAACGCGTACGGTACGTCCTGTCGCTCAGCGAGCTCACGCACTGAGAGTGGTCCACCGTCACAGCGTGCGAGCTCGAGCAGGATACGGATCGCATAGTCCGTACGTCTTGTGACCTCCAACGCCCGCCTCCACTCAACCCATCCGATCAAACCAATTGCTATACCTTCGGTATCATATACCTATGTGAGAGCGATTGCGCAAGAGGGAGACGGCGCCTCCACACCCGGGGGCTCGGCACGCACTTCTGCCGCGGGCGGGCCTCACACCTCCCTCACCTCGCGCATTTCCGCTACGCTACGCAGACACACTTATTGCATCTATCGCTTTCATAGTGATTGCGACCTGGGGTAGACGAGGGGAATCCATGGCGACCGACGCCGATACGAACAAGTGCCCGGCACCTCTTGCCGTTCCGAGAGGCCGCGACTCATCGCTGGACAGCTGGACTGTGATCGCCGAGCAGCAGTGCCCCGTCGATCCGACGCTCTACGTCGAGTACGACGTGAAGCGCGGCCTGCGCGACCAGACCGGTAAGGGCGTGCTCGCCGGCCTGACACGCATCGGTGACGTCGTCGGCACCGTCCCCGAGGGCGACCAGCTCGTTCCCGCCCCCGGCAAGCTCATGTACCGCGGCATCGAGGTCACCGAACTGGTCGACGGCTTCGTAGCCGGCGGTCAGCACGGCTTCGAGGAGACGGCCTACCTGCTGCTGTTCGGAGCACTTCCCGACAAGGGAGAGCTCGAGGAGTTCGACGCGTACCTCTCGGACATGCGACGCATGCCCCGCTCCTTCATCCACGATGGAATCCTGCGCATGCCGAGCCGCGACATCATGAACGCGATGATGCGAGGCGTGCTCGGCCTGTACACGCTCGACGCTGCGGCTGACGACACCTCGACGCGCAACGTCTTGCGCCAGAGTCTGCACCTCATCGCGAAGTTCCCCATGCTCGCCGTCTACGCCTACCAGGCCTACCTCGACGAGTTCCACGGCAAGAGCCTCGTCATCCACCGCCCCGAGCCGGAGTACTCGACCGCCGAGAACTTCCTGCACATGCTGCGCCCCAACTCCAGCTTCACTCCGCTCGAGGCGCTCATCCTCGACATCTCGCTCGTTCTCCACGCCGAGCACGGCGGCGGCAACAACTCGTCGTTCACGACGCACGTCGTGTCGTCGACCGGTACCGACACCTACTCGTCGATCTCGGCATCCCTGGGCTCGCTCAAGGGTCCTCGCCACGGCGGTGCGAACCTCAAGGTCGTCGGCATGTTCGACGACATGAAGGACAACCTCACCGACTGGGAAGACGACCAGCAGATCTCGGACTACCTGCACCGGCTGCTCGACAAGCAGGGCTTCGACCGCTCGGGACTCGTCTACGGCATGGGGCACGCGGTGTACTCGGTCTCCGACCCGCGCGCCATCCTGCTGCGTGACTACGCGCGTAAGCTCGCCGCCGAGAAGGGCTGCTCGGAGGAGTTCGAACTGCACGAGCGGGTCGAGCGCATCGCGCCGATGATCGTCGCGGCACGCCGTCGCGCCTACAAGGGCGTCAGCGCCAACGTCGACTTCTACTCAGGCTTCGTCTATCGGATGCTCGACATTCCGCCGGAGCTCTACACGCCGCTGTTCGCGATCTCGCGCATCGTGGGCTGGAGCGCACACCGCCTCGAAGAACTCGCAGCCGGCGGCAAGATCATCCGCCCCGCGTACAAGAGCGTTTCACCGTTGCAGGACTACGTTCCGTTCGCCAAGCGGTAGCGGCACCCTCTGCTACTGCACCTCGTAGCCGCTCTCGCCCACGCCGATGGTCACCGTGTCGCCCTCGTGCACGCGGCCCTCGATGAGCGCCTTGGCGACGCGATCCACGACCTCGCGCTGGATCATGCGCTTGAGTGGCCGCGCACCGAACACCGGATCGAAGCCGTCCAGTGAGAGCCGCTCCACAGCCGCCTCCGTGAGCACGAGCGCTATCTTGCGCTCAGCCAGGCGTGCGCGGACGTGCTCGAGCTGCAACTCCACGATCGCCTCGATCTGGTCGAGCGAGAGCGCGTGGAAGGTGACGACGTCATCGATGCGGTTGAGGAACTCGGGCCTGAAGGTCGCACGCAACGCTTCTTGGAGCATGCGGTCGCGCTCTTCCTCCGAGGCGCCTCCCTCGGCAAACATCTGGATGAACTGGCTGCCCACGTTGCTGGTCATGATGATGATCGCGTTCTTGAAGCTGACGATGCGTCCTTGCCCGTCGGTGAGGCGCCCGTCGTCGAGCACCTGCAGCAACACGTTGAACACGTCGGGGTGCGCCTTCTCGATCTCGTCGAGCAGGATGACGCTGTAGGGCCTGCGACGCACCGCTTCGGTGAGCTGCCCGCCCTCGTCGTACCCCACGTAGCCCGGGGGCGCGCCGATGAGGCGCTGGACGCTGAACTTCTCCATGTACTCCGACATGTCGATGCGCACCATCGCGCGCTCGTCGTCGAACAGGTACGACGCGAGTGTCTTGGCGAGCTCGGTCTTGCCGACACCCGTGGGCCCGAGGAACAGGAAACTTCCGATTGGCTGATCGGGGTCCGAGAGCCCGGCTCGGCTTCGCCGAATCGCACCCGCAACCGCCGAGACAGCCTCGTCCTGCCCGACGACACGCTGGTGGAGGACTTCCTCGAGCTGCATGAGCTTGGCCATCTCGCCCTGCATCATGCGGCTGACCGGCACGCCGGTCCACGCGCTCACGACCTCGGCGACCTCTTCCTCGGTCACCTCTTCCTTGAGCATCGCCCCGGTCTCTTGCTGCAACTTCAGCTTCTCGTCGGCCTCGACAATCGAGGCCTCAAGCTGCGGGATGCGCCCGTAGCGAAGCTCGGCCGCCCGCGTCAGGTCGCCGTCGCGAGTCGCGCGCTCCTCCTCGCCTCGGGCCTCGTCGAGATCGGCGGTGAGCTGCTGGACGCTCGTGATGACGTCCTTCTCGTTCTGCCACGCGGCACGCATGCCCGCCGCCGTCTCGTTGACCTGGGCCATCTCGGCACGCAGTGCCTCGAGACGCTCGAGACTCGCAGTGTCGGTCTCCTTGGACAGCGCCATCTCCTCGATCTGGAGCTGGGTGAGCTGGCGCTCGATCGTGTCGATCTCAACCGGCATCGAGTCGATCTCGATACGCAGCCGGCTGGCCGCCTCGTCCACCAGGTCGATGGCCTTGTCGGGCAGGAAGCGGTCGGCGATGTAGCGGTGCGAGAGGCGCGCCGCGTCCACCAGCGCCGCGTCCTGGATGC